>JAEZFY010000278.1 GCA_023417265.1 Actinomycetes bacterium
GACGTGCACCTGCGGGCCACCGCCGGCGCGGCGTGGGAGGCCACGGTCGGCGAGTGGTCGGGCACTGCCACCGCCGAGCTCGACGGCGACCGCCTGACGGCCACGTTCGACGGCGTCGCCGCCGACTACGCCGTGGCCGTCACGGCCGACGGGGTGTGGCTCGGGCGCGCCGGTGCGGCGTGGCACGTCACCCACGCACCGGCCCACGGTCCCGGGCGCGACGCCACCGCGGCCGCCGGGCTCACGATCGCCAGCCCGATGCCGGGCACCGTCGTCAGCGTCGACGTCGCCGTCGGCGACACGGTCGCCGCCGGTCAGGCGGTCGCCGTGGTCGAGGCGATGAAGATGGAGCACACGCTGCGCGCCAGCCAGGCGGCCGTCGTCCGCGAGGTCGCCGTGACGGCCGGCGCCAAGGTCGCCCTGCACCAACCGCTGGTCGTCCTCGCCGCACTCGACACCGATACACCAGCGCCCGACACCTCGACGCCCGACACTTCGACAAAGGATCCGACCCGATGAGCGAGCTGCTGTGGTCGCCACCTCTCGACGGCAGCACCCAGATCGAGCGCTTCGGGGCCGCCCACGGGCACGCCACGTACGACGAACTGTGGCGCTGGTCGGTCACCGACCTGGAAGGTTTTTGGGCCGCGGTATGGGAGTGGTGCGACGTGGTCGGCACCTACGAACGCGTGCTGACGTCGCACGACCTGCCCGGGGCGCGCTGGTTCGAGGGTGCCCAGCTGAACTACGCCGAGCACGCCCGGCGCGGCGTCGGCGGGATCATCGGCCGCTCGCAGACCCGCGACCGGGTCGAGCTGCCGGCCGACGAGCTGCGCCGCCAGGTGGCCGCGTGCCGCGCCGGCCTGCAGCGCCTCGGTGTCGGCCGCGGCGACCGCGTCGTCGCCTACCTGCCGAACGTGCCGGAAACGATCGTCGCCTTTCTCGCCACGGCGAGCCTCGGGGCGATCTGGTCGTCGGCCGCCCCCGAGTTCGGCCCGCAAGCGGTGATCGACCGGTTCGGCCAGATCGAACCGAAGCTGCTGTTCGTCGTCGACGGCTACATGTACGGCGACAAGCCGATCGACCGGGCCGAGGAATCGGCGGCGATCGCCGCCCAGCTGCCCACGGTCGAGCACGTCGTCACGCTGCAGTACCTGCACCCCGACCGTCCTGTCGCCGGCAGCTGGGCCGCGCTGCTCGGCGCCGTCGCCACCGCGCCCCCGCTCGAGTTCGCGCGCGTACCGCCCGACCATCCGTTGTACGTGCTCTACAGCTCGGGCACCACCGGGCTGCCGAAGGCGATTGTGCACGGCCACGGCGGGATCCTCGTCGAGCATCTCAAGCTGATGCACCTGCATCTCGACCTGACGCCCGCCGACCGGCTGTTCTGGTTCACCACCACGGGGTGGATGATGTGGAACTTCCTCGTGTCGGGGCTGCTCGCCGGGGCGACGATCGTCACCTTCGACGGCGACCCGGGCGCCGACGGGCTGCGCGCCACGTGGCGGCTGGCCGCCGAGGAACGGATGACGTGGTTCGGGACGTCGGCGCCGTTCATCATGAACTGCCGCCGCCAGGGCCTCGAACCGGGCACCGAGTTCAACCTGTCGGCGCTGCGGGCGGTCGGCTCGACCGGCGCGCCACTCCCGGCGGACGGGTTCCGCTGGATCTACGCCCACGTCAACGACAACGTCTTGTTGTCGTCGACGAGCGGCGGCACCGACATCTGCTCGGCGTTCGTCGGCGGCAGCCCCACCAGCCCCGTGTACGCCGGCGAGATCAGCGCCCGCTACCTCGGCGCCGCGGTCGAGGCGCTCGACGGCGAGCTGGTGGTCACCGAGCCGATGCCGTCGATGCCCGTCGGGTTCTGGAACGACCCCGACGGGGCGCGCTACCGGGCCGCCTACTTCGAGGACCATCCCGGGATGTGGACCCACGGCGACCTGCTCGAGTTCACCGAGCACGGCGGGCTGATCATCAGCGGCCGTTCCGACGCCACGCTCAATCGCGGCGGCGTGCGGATTGGCACGGCCGAGATCTACCGGGTGGTCGAGAGCGTGCCCGGCGTGGTCGACTCGCTGGTCGTCCACCTCGAGGACGGCGACCGGCTGATCCTGTTCGTCAGCGTCGAAACGGTCGGTGAACCCGCCGAGGGCGACCGCGATCTCGCCGGCGAGCTCAAGCAGATCATCAAGGGCCAGCTCTCCCCGCGTCACGTGCCCAACGAGGTGCACGTCGTGCCGGCGATCCCGACCACGTTGTCGGGCAAGAAACTCGAGGTACCGGTCAAGCGGATCCTCGCCGGGGCCGACCCCGATCGCGTCGCCAGCCGGGGTTCGTTGCGCGATCCTGGAGCGCTCGACGCGATCGTCGAGATCGCCGCGGCAAGGAGCTGACATGCCCGACGCCGTCGTGCCGAAGTTGTTCGTGCACGGGAACCCCGAAACCGACGCGGTGTGGACACCGCTCGTCGACGCCCTCGCCGCGGCCGGTGTCACCGACGTCGAGCTGCTCTCGCCGCCCGGGTTCGGCGCCCCCGTGCCCGACGGGTTCGCCTGCCGCCGCAGCGACTACTGCGACTGGTTGATCGGCGAGCTCGAGGCCCGCGTCGACGCCACCGGCCAGCCGGTCGACCTGGTCGGCCACGACTGGGGCGCCGGCCACGTCTACGCGGTGCTCGCCACGCGCCCCGACCTGGTGCGCTCGTGGGCGGCCGACTGCGCCGGCCTGCTGCACCCCGACTACGAGTGGCACGACGCCGCCCGGGCCTGGCAGGCGCCCGGTGGCGAAACGATCGCCGACGTGATGCGCGGCCTGCCGGCCGCGGCGGTGCTCAGCTGGGG
>JAEZFY010000315.1 GCA_023417265.1 Actinomycetes bacterium
CGCCGCGGTACAGCGCTGCCAGCGCGGCGCCGGGACCCCGCGCCGCGAGCAACTCGGCGAGCGCGGCCGCGCCGTCGCCGAGCTCGTCGAGCAGCGCCAATGTGGCGTCGACGGGGCGGACCCCGCACAACGCCTCGACCCGCGTCAGGGCGTACAGGAGCTCAGGCTTGGCGCGCGCGTCGGGGAACACGCCGCGGGCGTAGCCGGCCCTTGCTTGCGCGTCGCTCGGGTGGGTCTGCAGCGACAGCGGCTGTGCCGCGGCGAGAACCTTGAGCAGGTACGGCAGCTCACCGGCGTGTTGCTCGAGCGGCGAGCCGTCGAGGAAGGTGGCTGGTCCGCCAGGATGCGTGCCGAGCCACAGCTCGGCCCACGGCTGACCATCGGGCTCGATGCCGAGCAGGCCCGGAATGAAGGTCGGGTCACCCCAGGCGTAGTGCTGCACGACACCCTGGATGCGCTGCATCGGCCCATTGTGCCGGGTGGCCCACGGCCTCCCGTGTTTCCACGGCAGCGGGAACCGGTGGGTGCTGGCCGTCGTCCAAACCGGCATGAACAAGATCCCCCACCCACGTCGGGCGAGTGCCCGGCAGATACTTCCCACCCTTGCCGCCGGCACGATGCTGATCGGCCTCGCTGCCTGTGGCGACGACAGCTCCACGGCCGACCAGCCGACCGGCCCGGTCGAGACGATCGCTCCGCCGGCCACCCCCGCGCCGACCACGCCCGCGCCGCCCACCACCGCGCCGGCGTTCGAACACCCCACCGGTGCCGACGAGGTCGTGCTCGAGATCGCGTACGAAGGTGGCTTCTTGCACCCGGACGCGGCGTTCGGGCTGCTGCCGGTGACGGTGGTGACCGGTGATGCTCGCCAGTTCGTGCTCGGCCCGCAGATCGAGATCTACCCGCAGCCGCTGTTGCCGAACGTGCTCGTCAGCGAGATCGGTGAGGCCGGCGTCCAGCGTTTGCTCGAGCTCGCCGCCGAGCACGGCCTGCTGACCGAACGGGAGTACGCGCGCAACGACATGATCGCCGACGCGGCCGACACCGTGGTGCGCATCTCGGCCAACGGTGAGACGTACGAGCATCGCGCCTACGCGCTCGGCCTCGACACTGACGAGTCGGGCGACCGCGCCGAACTGCAGGCGTTCGTCGAGGCGGTCACCGCCGAGCCGGCGATGGACGAGGAGGCGTTCGCCCCCGAGCACTATCTCGTGCGGGCGACGCCGGTCGACGACGTCACCGACTACGACGTCGAGCCCACGCTCGTCGACTGGCCTGCGGACTCAGCCCTGGTGCTCGCCGATGCGAACGAGTGTGTCGAGGTCCCGGCGGACGACGTTCACGGCCTCTTCGCCGACGCCAACCAGTTGACGTTCTTCGTCGAGGACGACGTCGCCTACCAGGTCACCGTCAAGCCGCAACTGCCAGGCGACAACTGCTGAGTGCCCGCCGTCGGGGCTACAGCACGCCCAGCTCGGCCGCCCGCGCCTCCACCCGCTCGCGCTCGGCGGCGACCGTCGTCGAGTCGCCATGGCCGGTGTGGACAACGGTCTCGCCGGGCAGCGTGAGCAGCTTGGTGACAATCGAGCGGACGATCGTCGGTTCGTCGCTGTAGCTCCGCCCGGTGGCGCCGGGACCGCCGCAGAACAGCGTGTCGCCGGAGAACACGACGCCCGATTCGGCGTCGTGGAAGCAGCAGCACCCGGGGGAGTGGCCCGGGGTGTGCAGCACCGCCAAGGAGTGGCCGGCCACGGCGATCGTGGTACCCGGCTCGACGGCGCCATCGGGATCGTGGCCGGGCCACACGACGTCCCAGAGCATGCGGTCGTCGGGGTGCAGCAGGATCGGCGCATCGACCGCGTCGCGCAGCGGCACGGCGGCGTTGATGTGATCGTTGTGGCCGTGGGTGAGCACGATCGCTCGCACCCGTCGGCCGGCGACACCCGCCACGATCGCCTCCGCGTCGTGGGCCGCGTCGAAGACCACCACCTCGCGGTCGTCGCCGACCAGCCAGATGTTGTTGGTGACATCCCACTGGCCGCCGTCGAGGGCGAAGATCCCGTCGGTGGTGACAAGTTCGATCGCCATCAGAACACCACGACGGAGCGCAACACCTCGCCGCGCTCCATCTTGTGGAACGCGTCCTCGACGCCGTCGAGCGGGATCGTCTCCGACACGAACCGGTCGAGGTCGAGCCGGCCCTGGCGGTACAGGTCGATCAGCATCGGGAAGTCGCGCGACGGGAGGCAGTCGCCGTACCACGACGATTTGAGCGCACCGCCGCGGCCGAACATCTCGATGAACGGCAGCTCCAGCGTGGCGGTCGGGTTGGGCACGCCGACCAGCACCACGGTGCCGGCCAGGTCGCGGGCCTCGAACGCCTGGCGGTACACGGCCGGCAAACCGATCGCCTCGATGCACACGTCGGCGCCGTGGCCGCCGGTGACCGACTTCACGTACTCGACGGGGTCGGTGCGAGAGGCGTTGCAGGTGTGCGTGGCGCCGAACTGCTTCGCCCACTCGAGCTTGCGGTCGTCGAGATCGATCGCCACGATCGTCGCCGCCCCGGCGAGGTGTGCTCCGGCGATCGCCGCGTCGCCCACGCCGCCGCACCCGAACACGGCGACCGAGTCGCCGCGGGTCACGCCGCCGGTGTTGATCGCCGCGCCGAGCCCAGCCATCACGCCGCACCCGAGCAGCCCGGCCGCGGTGGCCGGCGCCTCAGGGTCGACCTTGGTGCACTGGCCGGAATGGACGAGTGTCTTCTCGATGAAGGCGCCGATGCCGAGCGCCGGCGACAGTTCGGTGCCGTCCTCGAGCGTCATCTTCTGGGAGGCGTTGAAGGTCGCAAAGCAATACCACGGCTTGCCCTTCAGGCACGACCGGCAGTTGCCGCAGACGGCCCGCCAGTTGAGGATCACATAGTCGCCGGGGGCGACGTTGGTGACACCGTCGCCGACCGCCTCGACGATGCCCGCGGCTTCGTGCCCGAGCAGGAACGGGAAGTCGTCGTTGATGCCACCCTCGCGGTAGTGCAGGTCGGTGTGGCATACGCCGCACGCCTGGATCTTGACGACCGCCTCGCCGGGGCCCGGATCGGGAACGACCACGGTCTCGATGCTGACCGGCGCGCCCTTCGAGCGGGCGACGACTCCTCGTACGTGCTGTGGCATGCCCGCCAACGTAGTTGCAACGTCCGGAGCCCGCCGAGGCGCCTACGCCGTCGAGCCGCTCAACAGGTCGACCGGCACGGGACGGCCGACGAAGTAGCCCTGGGCGTACTGCACGCCGCAGGCCGCGAGCGCCTGGCACTCGGCCTCCGACTCGACGCCCTCGGCGACGACGCGGCAATCGCGGGCGGCGGCGAACTCCACCAGTGAGCGGACGAACGCCTGGCGGGCGTGATCCTCGTGGAGGTTGTGTGTCGTCGCCCGGTCGAGCTTCAGATAGCCCGGACGGATCTGTTCGATCGCGGCCAGGGTGTCGTACCCGGGGCCGGCGTCGTCGATCGCGATCTCGACCCCGCGCAAGCGACCTCGCGACCCGGCCTCGGCGAGCTGGTCGGCGGTCGAGGAGCCGTTGAACTCGAGGACGAGCGGACGTGGGGAGGCGCCGAGCAACTCGGCCAGCTTGCCCGGCTCCTGGGCGAGCGAGGCCGACACGTTGACGGCGACGAACACGTCCTCGGGCAGCCCGTGGGCGGCGTCGAGCGCGCGCAGAGCGAGCGTCGTGTCGAGGTCGATGTCGACGCCGGCACCCCGCGCCTCGGCCAACTGCTCGTCGAACGAGCGTCCGTCGGCGAACCGCGTCAGAGCCTCGAACCCGACGGCGACCCGCGTGCCGAGGTCGACGATCGGCTGGAACACGGTGAAGAACGTGTAGTCGGCGAAGGAGCTCGCCGTCCCTCCCGGTGACCAGGCGCCCACCGCGCGGGTGGTGTGCAGGGCCGGGCCGGGCGTGGCGACCGCGGTGGAGGCCGCCGGCACCGATTGCGACGCCGGTCCGTAGGCGAGCACCGAGCGCCAGTCGGTGCTCCCGCTGGCCACCGCATGCACCGGGCGGGAGTTGACCCGCTGGCGGCGCTGGCGCTGCTTGGGTGGCTGGTAGAGCCACGCCCGCAGGTGCACCCACACGTCGACCACGCTGTTGCGCACGCCGATGTAGGCCACGAACCCGTACAACCCGAGCAGCGCGTTGAGGCCGGCGAAGAACAGGTGCGCCCACTGCTCCCGCCGGACGTCCTGCACCGCGCTATAGGCCGAAAAGGCGACGAGGGCGAGCGGGGCGGCGATGAACAGCACCCCAGCGGTGGTCCGGTTGCGGACCTTGGGCGTACGTTTGAACGAGCTCTTCTCGCCGGTGATCTGCTGCAGGATCGACGCGGTCGTGCCCGCCAGGTTGACCGCCAGGAGGATCAGGTTGAACCCGTACACGCGAAACGCGTCGGTGCGCTTGTAGCCGCTCAGCTTGAGGTCGCTCGCCATGGCCAGGAAGTACGGCAACGCGATCGTCGGCAAGAACGGCTTGAGCAGCCCAGCGTTGAACGGGTAGATCAAGAGGATCAGCAGGCTCAGCGAGGCCCAGAAGATCGACGCCAGGTAGTTGAGACGAAGGAACACCTCGCCGAACCGGTTGCGCTCGCCGCGCGCGCGGCGTGCGTGCATCTGTCGGCGCAGCTTGGAGATCACGAGCAGGCCACCATTGGCCCACCGTTCGCGTTGGATCGCCAACGACCCGAAGTCGGGCGGCGTCGCGCTGTAGGCCAGGCGCTCGGGATAGTTGTACAACCCCCAGCCGTGGATGCCGAGGTCGATCGTCGACTCGGTGTCCTCGATCACGGTGCGGTCCTGGATGTAGCGCCGGATCTCCCAGTTCTCGACGAAGTCGACCTGGCAGATGGCGTCGAGTGCGCGCTTGCGCAGCACCGCGTTGGCGCCCACCCAGAAGGTCGCGTCGTACTGGGTCATCCCTTGATGGACGATGTGCTGGATGTCGGTGGTGGCGCCGGCCATCCGCTCGATACGTGTGGCCGAGCCCGGATAGGCGCTGTACGGCGTCTGCATGACGCCGACGCGGGCGTACTCGTTCTGTTCGAGCAGGTAAACCAACCGCAGGCAGTACTCGGGGAGCAGAATCGAGTCGGCGTCCAGGGTCAGCACGTAGTCGGGGTCGGGAATCGTGACGTCGGCCTGCCCCGCCGAGCACGGCACGAGTGCCGGGCCGAGTGGCGTGTCGATCTGCTGGAAACTGCGCCCCATCAGCCCGAGGTAGCTGTTGAGGTTCATCGCCTTGTTCGGCTCGTGCGAGCTCGACACGTAACGCTTGCGCTCGAAGCTCGACAGCTCGGCGCGGAAGATGGCGACGAGTCGGCGGTACAGCTGGAGCACCCGCTTGGTGTCGATCGGCGTGCCTGCGGTGGCGCCCTGGTGCAGGGCGACGGCGACGGCGTCGAGGTCGGCCGCCAAGGCGAGCACGACCTGCTCGACGAAGAACTTGTCGGAGTGGTCGACCACTTCTTGACGCGCAGCGAGGCCGCGCAGCCATCCGGCCGAGAACTCGTAGTGCTCGGCGAGTTCGTGCATATCGTCGACGCTGGCGACGCGGGTACCCGTCTGGACCCGCTCGAACTGCTCGAGCGCGGCGCGCACCCGGCCGAGCGGTACGGCCAGGTCGGCGGCGATTCGGTGCGGGAGTTGTCGCGCCGATTCGAGCAGCGCCTGGTCGCCTGCGTTGGTGGGGTTCGGTGGGTCATCGATCAGGAGCACCACGCGAAGGTGCGGGTGCTCCTGGAGGGCCGCCGACAGCAACGTCGTCCGGATGACCCGCTCGTCCTCCTTGTAGGACGGGACCAGCACCGTCACGGTCGGCACCGAGCGATTGAAGAAGTCGTCCATCACCGCGCGCGGTGTGCGCCGGTGCGCCCGGGTCCGATAGAAGTAGCCGATCCGCGTCACCAGGTACGCCAACGACGACGCCGTCAGGGCGGTGATGACGAGCAGGTACACGACCGCCTCGACCTGCTCGCGGGCGGTGTCGGCCTCGCCGCCCACGAACTGTTCGATGACGGTGACGACCACGTAGGCCAACCAGGCCAGGACGGTGAACAGGATCGCCAGGCGGGCGAACATGATCCGGCGTTCGGACACCGGCGCGGCGACGGCCGGGAGCGGTGGCCGGTCGCGGTTGTCGCTGCCCCACTGGGGGCGCGGTTCGTTCGCTGTGGTTCGTCGGCGCACCATGCGCATCGGCGAGCTCCTCGAGATGTCAGGGTCCGCCGGGGGTGGAGGACCGTCAACATATCGGCAAGCCCTCTGCAAAGTCCGAGCAAAATTTCGTGGGTGCGACGCGAACGTCCCGGCCCGCGGCGGCGGGCCTAGCCTGGCGGGTTGGTGCTGACATGGCGGTGACCGAAGACGAACCAGTCGAGCCGGCCGGCGATCCGCCGGAACGGCTGTCGTGGCCGCGCCTTGCGGCCGTGCTGATCGGCGTCGGTCTGGCCGGCGCGGCGATCGTCGTCTGGGTTCGCGACTCGACCGCCGACGAGACGCCGCTCGCCGAATCAACCAGCGTGCCGTACGTCGACGTGACGCTCACGCCCACGTACCCGTTCCAGGACCCGCAGGCCAACCCGGCTCGCTCGGTGGCGCTCGGCTTCGTCGTCGCCGATCCCGACGATGCGTGCGCGCCGAGCTGGGGCGGCTACTACTCGCTCGACGAGGCCGACGCTCAACTCGAGCTGACGCGCCGGCTCGACCAGCTGCGTGGGGCCGGGGGCAGTGCGATCGTGTCGTTCGGCGGCCAGGCCAACACCGAGCTGGGGTTGGCGTGTGGCGACCTCGAGGCCCTCACCGACGCCTACTTGGCGGTCGTCGAGCGCTACGACGTCCCGGCGATCGACCTCGACATCGAAGGCGACGAGCTCGGCGAGCCCACCTCGCGGGAACGCCGCGCCGCCGCCGTGGCGGCGGTGCAGCGGGCACGAGCCGACGCCGACGAGGACCTCGCCGTGTGGGTCACCCTGCCGGTCTCGCCCGGCGGGCTCACCGAGGCCGGCGTCGCCGAGGTCGATGCACTGCTCGCCGCCGGCGTCGAGTTGGCCGGCGTGAACACGATGACGATGAACTTCGGCAACGCCGACGAGCCCACCGCCGACATGTTCGCAGCCACCGCGAGCGCGCTCGAGCGAACCGCTTCACAACTCATCGACGTCTACGCCGCGCACGGCTCCACGCTCGACCACACCCAGGCGTGGGGGCGCCTCGGGGCGACGCCCATGATCGGCCAGAACGACGTCGCCGGCGAGATCTTCACCGTCGACGACGCCGTCAGCCTGGCCGAGCTGGCCACCCAGCGCGGGCTCGGGCGGGTGTCGTTCTGGTCGCTCAACCGCGACGCTCCGTGCTCGGCCTTCCCCGACGTGGCGGTGCTCTCGACCACCTGCAGCGGGGTCGCCCAGGACCCGCTCGACTTCGCGGCTGCGCTCGGCAACCTCGGCTCGGACGGGCTCACGGTCGTCGCCGCGCCCGAGCCGGTGTTCGTCGACGACCCCACCCGTAGCCCGTATCCGATCTGGCGTTCCGACGCCGAGTACCAGGAGGGCTACAAGGTGGTGCGGCGCGGGATGGTGTACCAGGCGCGGTGGTACACGAGCGGCGAGGACCCTGCCGCGGCGAGCGTCGACGTGTTCGCCAACCCGTGGTCGTTGGTCGGCCCGGTGAGCCCCGACGACGAGCCCTTCACGCCCGCCACCGTGGCGCCCGGCACCCATCCCGAATGGGCCCCCGCCGAGCTCTACCAGGCCGGCGACGAGGTGCTCTTCGAGGGCCTGCCGTACCGCGCCCGCTGGGCCAACCAGGGCGAGCCCCCGCAGACGCTGTTTCCGGTGGCGTCGAACTCGGCGTGGGAGCCGCAGTTCGCGATCCCCGGCCAGCCCTGAGCATCTGCGGCTCGGCGGGCGATCAGTCGATGTCGAAGTTGACGCCTTGGGCGAGGGGGAGCGCGGTCGAGTAGTTGATCGTGTTGGTGGCCCGGCGCATGTAGCCCTTCCAGGCGTCGCTGCCCGACTCGCGGCCGCCGCCGGTCTCTTTCTCGCCGCCGAACGCGCCGCCGATCTCGGCGCCGGAGGTACCGATGTTGACGTTGGCGATGCCGCAGTCGCTCTCGGCGACGAAGCGCTCGGCCTCGCGCAGGTCGTTGGTGAAGATCGACGAGGCGAGCCCTTGGGGCACCGAGTTGTGCAGGGCGATCGCCTCGTCGAGATCGTCGTACTTCAGGGCATACAAGAGCGGTGCGAACGTCTCGGTGTGCATGATCGGGCCGTGTTCCGGCATCGCCACGAGCGCCGGGGAGGCGTAGTGCGCGTCGGGGGCGACATCGGCGAGCGACCGCTCGCCGCCGACGAGCACGTCGCCGCCCTGTTCGCCGGCCGCCGTGAGCGCGGCCTGCATGCGGGCGTACGCGTCGCCGTCGATCAGCGGGCCGACGAGCGTGCCGGCCTCGAGCGGGTTGCCGATCGGCAGCTTGGCGTACACCTTGGCAATCCGCTCGACGAGCTGGTCGTGGATCGAGCGGTGAACAAGTAGGCGGCGCAGCGTGGTGCAGCGCTGGCCGGCCGTGCCGGCAGCGGAGAACACGACCCCGCGCAAGGTCAGGTCGAGATCGGCGCTGGGGGCGATGATCGCTGCGTTGTTGCCGCCGAGCTCGAGGATCGAGCGGCCGAAGCGGGCAGCCACCACGGGGCCGACCTTGCGGCCCATCGCCGTCGAGCCGGTCGCCGAGACGACCGGGAACGCCGGATGGGCGACGAGCGCGGCGCCGGCATCGGCGCCGCCGAGCACGAGCTGATGCAGGTGGTCGGGGGCGCCGACTTCGCTGGCCGCGCGCTCGAACAGGGCGCTCACGGCGACCGCGGTCAGAGGCGTCTTGTCGCTCGGCTTCCACACGACCGGGTCGCCGCACACGAGTGCCAGGGCGGCGTTCCACGACCACACCGCGACCGGGAAGTTGAACGCCGAGATCACGGCCACCGGGCCGATCGGGTGCCACGTCTCCTGGAGCCGGTGCCCAGGGCGCTCGCTGGCGATCGTGAGGCCGTGCAGCTGGCGCGAGAGACCGACCGCGAACTCGCAGATGTCGATCATCTCCTGCACCTCGCCGAGCCCTTCGGTGCGGATCTTGCCGGCTTCGATCGACACCAACTCGCCGAGCGCGTCGCGGTGTTGGCGGAGCAGTTCGCCGAGCCGGCGCACGAGCTGGCCGCGCACCGGCGCCGGCACGCGGCGCCAGTGGTCGAACGCCGCCGTCGCCCGTTCGGCGACGGTGTCGATCTGGTCGGGCGTCGTGGTGGGTCCGGCCGGGCCGAGCGATCCGCCGCTGATCGGGGTGCGGGCGAGTTGGTCGCCGGTTGCGCTGGCGCCGAGCTCGGCGAGCAGGGTGACGGTCCGCGCGGCCAGCTCGGTGGTGGTGGGGAGGGTGGTGCTGCTCATCGTGGATCGGCGTCAGGCCGGGGTGGCAACCGTCGCGGCGAGCGCGTCGGCGAAGATGTCGACGGCGACGTCGGCCTGCTCGCGGGTGACCACCAGCGGCGGTGCCATGCGGATCGAGCGGGCGCCGCACGTCAGTACGAGCAAGCCGCGTTCGAAGCACGCCTGCTCGACGGCCGTGGCGAGTTCGCCCGACGACAGTTCGATCCCGATCATCAGACCGCGTCCGCGCACCTGCTCGATGGCCGGCTGGCGGGTGGCCAGCTCGGCCAGCCGCGTCATGAGGTGGTCGCCAACCGCGGTTGCGTTGTCGGCGAGTTCGGCCTCGACGAGATCGAGCGTGGCCAACGCCGCCGCACACGCGACCGGGTTACCGCCGAACGTCGAGCCGTGCTTGCCGGGCGCCCACTCCATGATGTCAGCCCGGGCGATCAGCGCGGCCAGCGGCAGGCCCGAGGCGAGCCCCTTGCCGGCGGTGATGATGTCGGGCACGACGCCGTCGTGGTCGACGGCCCACATCTTGCCGGTGCGCCCGATGCCCGACTGGACCTCGTCGACCACCAGCAAGATGCCATGCCGGTCGCACAGCTCGCGCAGGCCGGCGAGCCAGCCCGGCGGCGGCACGATGTAGCCGCCCTCGCCTTGGATCGGCTCGACGAAGATCGCCGCCACGTCGCCCGGCTCGGTGGCCCGCTGGAAGAGCACCTGTTCGATGTAGTCGGCGCCGGTGAGCTCGGCCCCGGGCCCGCCGGCCACGGTGTCGTAGGCGTAGGGCGCGTGATACCCGCCGGGCGTGACGATGCCGAACCCGCTGCGGTACTTGGCCTTGCTGGCGGTCAGCGACAAGCTGCCCAGCGAGCGGCCGTGGAAGGCGCCGTAGAAGGCGATCACGTTGGGCCGGCCGGTGTGGTGCCGGGCGAGCTTGAGCGCACCTTCAACGGCCTCGGTGCCCGAGTTGGCGAGGAACACCTTGGCCGGCTGCATCGGCACGGTTTCCGCCAGCCGGGCGCACAGCTCGGCGTAGCTCGGGTGGTAGAAGTCGGACGAGCAGTAGTGCAGGCAGTCGGCCGCCTGAGCCTGCACCGCCGCGGTGACCGCCGGGTGGTTGTGGCCGGCGGCGTTGACGGCGATCCCGGCGTTGAAGTCGAAGAAGCGGTTGCCGTCGACGTCCTCGAGCACGATCCCGTTGCCGCGGGCGACGACCAGCGGGTACACACGCGTCAGCGACGGGCTACTGAACTGTTCGTCGCGGGCGATCACCGCACGTGCGTTGGGCCCGGGCAGCTCGGTGGCGATGCGGGGTGTGTCGAGGAGGTCAGCAGCGGCGGGCATACCGCCATTGTGGCACATCCGGTCCGCAACGCGACAGGGCCGGAACGAACGTTCCGGCCCTGTCGCATCAACGCGCTACCAGCCGAACGGCCCGTAGTACTCGCCGTAGGCCGTACGGGCGTCGTCGTCCGACCACCACTCGTCGCGCCAGTCGGGGGCGCTCTTGACCTCGTCCTTGGTCATCGAGACGTACACCGTCTCGTTCTCGGCGTCGATGCGCTCGATGACGCCCACGGGAATCACCCGCTTCTTGCCGAAGATCCAGAACCCGGTGTCGACGACGAGGCTCTGGGCGTCGACCTCGGTGGTCGTCTCGTCCACCTTGCCGATGTGCCCGTCGGACGCCTCGACCCCGAACCCGACGAGGGCTTGGTCACTCAGGACGTCGGCGCGATAGCTCCACAGATTGGACATTGCTGTTCTCCTTGGGCTTCGTCGACCCGCACCGATTGCATCCGCGGGCCGATCAGGGGAGTACCCACTCGCCCGCTTGGCAACACCCGGGCGTGGCGCGGGCTAGAAGAGGCGCAGGTCCTGCGGGCGGATGCCGCGCAGTTCGTCGTAGTCGACGACCACGACGTTGAAGCCGCGTGCCTCGGCGAGCACACGTGCCTGGGGCTTCACCTGCTGGGCCACGAACACGCCGCGCAAGGCGCCGAGCGACGAGTCGAGCTGCAGCCGTTCGATGTAGCGGGCCAGCTGCTCGACGCCGTCGATCTCGCCGCGCCGCTTGACCTCGACGACGACGGTCGACCCGTCCGCACCCCGGCACAGCAGGTCGACCGGGCCGATCGCGGTCGGGTACTCGCGGCGAATCAGGGCGAGCCCCGGCTCGATCGCGTCCGGTGCGGCGGCGAGCAGCTCCTGCAGGTGCGCCTCGACGCCGTCCTTCTGGAGGCCGGGGTCCTCGCCGAACACGTGGGCGGTGTCGCTGATCACCTCGTGGAGGGTGATCGTGAGTGTTTCCCCGGCCGGGTTGGTGACCGTCCAGACGCCCGAGTCACCGTCGACCTGCTCGACCAGCTTGTTCGGCGCGTTCATCCAGTTGAGCGGCTTGTAGGCGCCGCCGTCGGCGTGGATCGCGACGCAACCGTCGGCCTTCACCATGATCAGGCGGTTGGCCTCCGGGAGGTGGGCGGAGAGCCGCCCGGCGTAGTCGACCGAGCAGCGGGCGATCAGCAAGCGCACGACGAGTCGCCGCGCGGGTCAGCCGGCTTCGACGACGAGGTAGTCGCTCACGCCGGCCACCTCGAGCAGCCGCGACACGGCCGCCGACGGGCGCTGGAGCACGAACGATCGCTCGGCGGCGAGCCGGTCGTTGTGCGCCTCGAGAAGTACGCGCAGGCCGCTCGAATCGATGAAGGTCACCTCGCCGAGATCGATCGCGAGATGGTCGCGGTCGGTGGCCTTGGCGATCGCCGCGGCTAGATCGGGGGCGGTCTGCGCGTCGAGCTCGCCAGAGACGACGAGCGCCGCATCGGTCTCGTTGATCACCATCGGCTCCATCGCATCGGGCACGGGCCGCACGCTACCGACTCGCGGGCCAGGTAGGACAACGGGACCGTGGCCGCCCGACTGCGCTGCGTCGTCCTCGCCGGGCACGCGGCCGTCAGTGGGCGCCGTGGGCGGTGTCGCAGAGGTGTTCTTCACCCGGCCCGACCTGCCCGGCGCCGATCCCGTCGAGCGCCGCGAACGGGCCGCAGCGGTGCGGTGTGATCCATACGTGGATCATCGGGGCGAGGCCGCGGGCGACCAGCGGTGGCTGGCACGCGCCGCCGATCGGGCGCGTGCCGGCGACGGTCGGGGCGACGGGGTCGTCGGTGAAGCACAGATCGCCGTGGACGTGCCACTGCATCAACGCCCCGCCCCAGTCGGGCACATCGGCGAGGTCGACATCGGTCGGCAGCATGTACATCGCCGACACCAGGCGCTTGCTGCCGTCGAGCTGGGGTTCGTACACGAGGCTTTCCGGACGGTCGGGGTCGAGCCATACGTCGTCGTCGATCCAGTCCCACTGGATGTAGTGCTCGTGACCGGTTCCGCCGTCGCGGATCGAGTGGAAGCCGGCCGCTTCGGCCACCGCCGGGTCGGACCACTGCGGGAGGTTACGCAAAGTGTCGGCGACGAGGTTCTCGGCGAACGCCTGCTGCTCGGGCGTGACCCCGGGGACGCCGCCGAGGTCGATCGGCAGCGCCGGGTCGTAGGGCACGGCCGCAGCCACCTCGGTGACGGCGCCCGCGTCGACGTGGTCGTGTTCGGCGGCGCACAAGTCGACCCGTTCGCCCTCGCTGAGCGCGCCCGCCTGCCCGGCGCCGTGACCCTCGAGGGCGGCGAACGGGCCGCACTCGTGGGGCGCGATCCACACGTGCACCATCGGGAACTCGCCGCCGGTGTTGACCTGGCCCTCGGGGCACGCGCCGGTGGCCGGGTCGGTGACGCCGCGGACGACGAACTGACCGGCGTCGTTAGGGCCCCAGCAGAGGTTGGTGTGGTTGTGCCACTGCATCAGCGGTCCTGCGAACCCGGTGAGTTCCGGGTCGTCGATGCCGGTCGCCCGGGCGATGAACATCGCCGACACGAGCGTGCGCGCGTCGCCGTCGACCTGGTAGACGAGCGACTCGGGCGCGGTCGGGTCGAGGGTCTTCTCGTCGCCGAGCAGCGCCAGGTTGATGTAGTGCTCGAAGCCCGTGGAGGCATCGCCGATCGAGCGATATCCGAGCGCGCCGACCGACTCGACGTCGGCGAAGGCGGGTAGGTCGCGGAGGGTGTCGGCGACGAGCCGCTCGGCGCGCGCCCGCTGCGCGGCGCTCACGCCCGGCACGCCGGAGAAGTCGATCGGCTGGTCGGGGAACCACGGCCGCGGCCACGCGACGGGCGCCGGCGCGGCAGTGGTCGGCGCGGTGGTCGGCGCAGCCGCACCGGTGGCCGCCGCGAGCGCCGTGTCGTCGTGAGCGTGTCCGTCGTCGGCATGGGCGACGTCGGCCTGGTCCTGATCCTGGTCGTCGGCGCCGTCGGCACCGTCGGCGTCGTCGAGGTGCGGGTGGTCGGCCGCGTTCGTCGCGATGGAGGCCGGCGGACTGCCCGTGGCCGGTGCGGTCGCGGCGTGGCTGTGGTCGGCGGCGGCTTCGGCATGGGAGTGATCGGTGACGTCGAACAGGCCGGGCACGACCAACGCGGCGACGACCAGCGATGCGCTGACGAGGCCTCGGCGCGGGTTGGCGGGGACGATGTGAAGCAGCGCCAACGCTGCGCCGAGCGCGGCGACAACGGCGAGCACTGCCGCCGACGTGTCGGCCAGGCCTGGGGCCTCGGCAGCTTCGAGGCCCGGGATGTCGCTCATGCCGGTGAGCCGGGTGAGCAGCCACCCGCCGGCGGCGGTGGCGTTGACGCTGACCAGGGCGACCGCGGCGAGCCGGCCCGGGCGCACGAATCCGGCCACCCCAGCCGCCGCCTGGGCGACGGCGAGCAGCATGAACAGGCGGGCGAGCGTCGCCGTGTCGGCGTGGGCGCCGCCGGCCGCAGCATGGATCACGGCTGCGCCCGCCGAGGCGACCGCGGCGATCAGCAGCGGATTCCCAGATGCGACGGGCTGCTGGTCGGGCTGGTGATCGGGCGCCGTGTCCCCCCTGGGCTCCATGCCGGGAGTGTAGGAGGCCGGGAGTGTACGAGCCGCTCGCTCGCTGGGGCGGGTCAGCCCCACAGCGCCTCGAGCGCCGGCTGGGCGAGCTCGGGGCGGCAGATCAAGAGGTCGGGGAGCCACGGGTCGGGGTCGTTGTAGACGATCGGCGAGCCGTCGATCCGGCTCACGTGGAGGCCCGCCGCGAGCGCCACTGCGGCCGGCGCGGCCGAGTCCCACTGGTACTGCCCGCCATCGTGCACGTAGATGTCAGCATGGCCGAGCACGACCGCCATCGCCTTGGCCCCGGCCGAACCGAGCCGCACCGCGTCACAGTCGAGCGCGTTGGCGACGATCGCCGCCGAGCGCGGCACGCGCGTGCGCGACGTGATCAGACGCGGCCGCGGCCGGTCGGTCGCGGGCACGACCGGAGCCGGGTCGGTGGTCAGGACGAGTTCAAGTGCGGGCAGGGCGACGGCCCCGGCGACGAAGTGATCGGTGTCCCACAGGGCGATGTGCACGGCCCAGTCGGCGCGCCCCGGCTCGCCGAATTCGCGGGTGCCGTCGAGCGGATCGATGATCCAGACGCGGGCAGCACCGAAACGGCGCGGATCCTCGGCACCCTCCTCGTCGAGCACCGCGTCGTCGGGCCGGTGACGGCGCAACTCCTCGCCGAGCAGGCGGTGGCTCGACGCGTCCCCGCCGTCCATCACATCCCACGGCGCGGCGCCCGCTTGCCACAGGCGCTCGCGCAACTCGACGAGATGGGCTCCCGCCTGGTGCGCCAGCCGGGTCGTCAGTTCGATGTCGGTCTCGGCCACCATGCCGTCCCAGTATGACCTCGGCCTGCCGGCAGGCGACGCCCGCCCGCGGACCTGATCGTGGCGATGCCCGAGCGGATGGCGTGTGAGACCTAGCCTCGCCGCTTGTGGCGATGGCCCGGTTGTTCGTGTGCGTGTGGCCCGACGCGGCGGTGTGCGCAGACTTGCGCGCGTTGCATCGCAAGGACCAGCCCGGTGTGCGCTTCGTACCCGAAGCGAACTGGCACGTCACGCTGCGTTTCCTCGGCCACGCCGAACCGGGCCACGTCGCCGAGGCGCTCGCCGAGGTGCGCGTGAACCCGACC
>JAEZFY010000303.1 GCA_023417265.1 Actinomycetes bacterium
GAACTGCTCGGCGCACGCGACGTCGCCGCCGCCGGCCCACTCGCCCTGGTGCCCGACGGCTGGCTGGCCGTTCCGGTGTCGGAGTCGCCGCCGTCGGGTGCCGTCACGGGCGACCGCGTGCGGGTCGCCAGCGAGGGCGTCGTGATCGCCGAGCAGGCGCTCGTGGTCGGGCAGGTCGACGCCGACGTCACCCTCGTCGCCGTCCCGGCAGACGGGGCCGCGCTGCTCCCCCTGGCCGCCGACGCCGGCGCCCTGACCCTGCTCCGCGAGCCCTGACAAGCCCGGCGAGCTGGGTGTGTCAGCGCCAGGGGGTGGCCAGGAGGCCGAGCACGAGCACGCCGACCACGCAGCGGTACACCACGAACGGGGTGAAGCTGCGCGTGCGCACGAGGGTCAGCGTGCCCCACACGGCCGCCAGGCCGGACAAGAAGCTGGCGAGCACGCCGACCACGAGCGCCCCGGCGAGCCCCTCGGGGATGCCGTCGACCAGCAACCCGCCGACCTTGACCGTCACGGCCCCGAGGATCACCGGGAGGCTGAGCAGGAAGCTCAGGCGGGCCGCCGCGTCGCGGGAGAACCCGCGCTGGCGGGCGGCGGTCATCGTGATCCCCGAACGCGACGTGCCCGGGTTGAGGGCCAGCGCCTGGGCGGCACCGACGGTGAGCGCGTCGGCGAGCCCGAACTCGTCGATCGGGCGGGTGGTGACGCGACGGTCGGCCCACCACAGGAGCAGGCCGAACACGATCAGCGACACGGCGATGATCGCCGGCGTGCCGAGCCGTTCGTCGATCCAGTCCTCGAACAGCGCTCCGGCGAGCGCCGCCGGGATCGTCGCCACCACCAGCAGCCAGGCGATTCGGGCGTCGGTCCCGACCGGCCGCTCGCGCCGCCACACGAGGCCGACGCCGCTCGACACGTAGCGCCACACGTCAGCGCGCAGGTACAAGACGACGGCGACGAGCGTGCCGAAGTGCAGTGCCACGTCGAACGCCTTCTCGACGCCGGCGTCGCCGGGGGCGTCCCAGCCGAACAGCCAGCGGGTGAGGATCAGGTGCCCGCTCGACGAGATCGGCAGGAACTCCGACAGCCCTTGGACGAGCCCGAGCACGATCGCTTCGTAGAGCGGCACGGCCGGCGTTACGTTCCCGACAGCGTGACGCCGTCGACGACGAGGCTCACGCCGGCGGCCCGCATCGGCAGCCAGTCGACGTCACCGCCGACCTCGACCACGTCGAGCAGCATGCGCTGCAGTGTCGATGCGATCGTGAACTCGCGCACCGGCTCGGCGACCTGCCCGTTGCGGATCATCAGGCCCGAGGCGCCGGTGGAGAAGTCGCCGCTGACGGCGTTGACGCCCGAGTGGATGCCCTGCACCGACTGGACGAGCAGGCCGTCGCCGACGGCGGCGATCAGCTCGGCTTGGCTGCGCGTTCCCGGGAGCAGCTGCAGCGCCAGCGCGCCGACACCGGGTGCGCCGGCGAACCCGCCGCGCACGGCGTTGCCGGTGGACACCGTGCCGGCCCGGCGCGCCGAGTACGAGCTGTGCATGAACCGTTGCAGCACGCCGTCGCCGATCAGGACGTTGCGGCGGGCGGCGAGGCCTTCGCCGTCGACGTCGGTGGCGGTGTAGGCGAGCGGGTTGGTGGGGTCGTCGACGAGCGTCACGTGCGGCGCCGCGATCGGTTCGCCGAGCCGGTCGCGGAACAGGCTGCGGCCCTTGACGACCGCTTCTCCGTTGAGCGTCGAGGCGATGATCGACAGGAACTGGGCGGTGACGAACGGGTCGAGCACCACCGTGACGCGCTGCGATGCCGGCTTGGTGGCGCCGAGCAGGCGGGTGGCCCGCTCGGCGGCTTCGCGGGCGGCGCGTTCGAGGTCGATCAGGTCGGGCTGGCGGGCGACACTGAACCCGAACCCGGTCTGGGTGTCGCCGCGATCGTCGGCGAGCGTCGACACGCTGACGTAGCAGCCGTTCTCGCTTCCGGCTTGGCGGATGCCGGTGGTGCTGGCGACCGCGGCCTCGCCGTAGGCGTCGGCGTAGTTGGCGTCGTCGATGCGCACCCGCCCGTCGGCAGCGAGCGTCCGCCGCTCGAGTTCCAGTGCCAGCTCGATCTTGCGTTCCGTGGGGAACCCGGCGAGGGCGTCGTTCCACAGCTCCTGGTCGGTGAGCTCGACCCCGTCGGGTTCGGCCAGCCCGGCCCACTCGTCGGGCTCGCCGAAGGCGACGTTGTCGCGAGCCTCGGCGAGCACCTCGGCGACGGCGTCCGCGGCGAGCGTGCCGGCGTAGGCGAATCCGGTGCGCCCGCCGGTGATCACGCGGATGCCGACACCCTCGGACTGGGCGGCGACGAAGTGTTCGATCTCGCCCTGGTAGACGCGCACGTCGGTTTCGCCGCCGCGGGCGACGAACGCTTCGATCTGCTCGCCGGGGCGGGCTTGGGCGACGATCCGGTCGGCGAGTTCGAGCAACTCGCTCATGCCGCCGTGCCGCCGATCGTGAGGGCCTTCACGCGCAGCGTCGGCTGGCCGTCGCCGACCGGCACGCCCTGGCCGTCCTTGCCGCACGTGCCGGGCATGCCCATCGCGAAGTCGTTGGCGAGCATGTCGATGTCCTCGAGCACCTTCGGGCCGTTGCCGATCAGGTTGCCCTCGCGCAGCGGTTCGGTGATCTCGCCGTTCTCGATCAGGTAGGCCTCGGTCATGCCGAACACGAAGTCGCCGGTGGCGGTGTTGACCGACCCGCCGCCGAGTTGCGCGACGTACACGCCGTGGTCGGTGGCGGCGACGATCTCGGCCGGGTCGTCGGGGCCGTCGAGCACGAACGTGTTCGTCATCCGCACCATCGGCAGGTGCATGTAGCTCTGCCGGCGACCGTTGCCTGACGGGCGACGGCCCTCCTTGCGGGCGCGCAGGTGATCCCACATGTAGTCGGTGAGCACGCCGTTCTCGATCAGCACGTTGCGTTGCGTCGGGTGGCCTTCGTCGTCGATCGCGACCGTGCCCCACTCGCCACCGATCGAGCCGTCGTCGACGAGCGTGACGAGCGGGCTGGCGACCAACTCGCCGACCTTGCCGGCGTAGACCGAGGCGCCCTTGCCGACGAGGTCGGCCTCGAGCCCGTGCCCGCACGCCTCGTGGAACAAGACGCCGCCGGTGCCGCGCTGGATCACCACGGGCATCGACCCGGACGGCGCCGGGCGGGCGCCGAGCTTGACGGTGGCCTGGCGGGCCGCCTCGCGGGCGAGCTCCTCGACCGAGGCGAACGCCGCGTGTTGCTCGTCGAACAGCTCCCAGCCGATGGTGTGGCCGAGCGACTGGTAGCCGGTCTGCATTCCGGTGTCGCCGTCGGCGATCGCGCTGACGCGGAAGAGCACGCGGGTGACGTCGTCGGTGGCCAGCAACCCGTCGGAGTTGGCGACGAGCACGCGCTTGCGGCTGTCGGCGTAGCCGGCCGACACTTGCACGATCTGCGCGCCGGCGGCCCGGGCGGCGGCGTTGGCGCGCTGGAGCAGTTCGACCTTGGCGGCCTTGGGCACGCCGCCGGGGTCGCGTTCGATCGGATTGACGATCCGTTGCGGGGCAGCCGTCAGGGCCACCGTGCGGGCCCCGCCGCCACCCTGGCTGGCAGCCGCTGCGGCGGCCCGCGCGGCGGCCGCCAACCCGTCGGGCGAGAGGTCGCTGGTGTGGGCGAAGCCGGTGGTCTCGCCCTTGATGACGCGGATGCCGGCGCCGCGGTCGCGGCCGCTGTTGACCTGTTCGATGCGCCCGTCGTCGAGACCGGCCGACGTGGATCGTTTGTCCTCGGCGTACACCTCGGCGAACTCTGCCCCCGAGCCGAGGGCGGTGTGCAGGGTGCGCTCGAGCACGTCCGGGTCGATCAACATCGTGTCGTTCACCACCGCGCCAGCCTACGAGCGGCCCTCGCTGGCGGGCGCTGCGATGTGACCGATGAGATTGCCCGTTCCGCGGGCAAGCCGCGTTAGCTTGTCCGGGCTATGAATGTTGCGGTCGGACTCCGCGGCGAAGCCCGCCTCGTCGTGAAGCAGGCCGACACCGCCCGAACCTGGGGTTCCGGCGACGTCGACGTGCTCGCCACCCCGCGCCTCGTGGCGCTGTTCGAGCAGGCCACGATCGACGCCCTGCGGGGCATCCTCGACGAGTCGCAGACCTCGGTCGGCATGCGCGTCCAGATCGATCACTTGCAGCCCACCCCGATCGACGCCGAAGTCGTCGTCGAAGCGCACCTCGAGCGGATCGAGGGACGCCGGATGACGTTCTCGGTCACCGCCTCCGACCGCGGCGGCCTCGTCGCCGCCGGCAAGGTCACCCGGGTAACGGTCGACGTCGACCGTTTCCTCGGCAAGTGCTGCCAGGGCTGACCCGCCCGGTTCAGCTACGGCGCTGCGTCAGATAGACGCCCGCCGACACCAGCAGCACCCCCACGATCCCGGCCGGGTCGAGCGGCTCGTCGAGGAACACCCACGCCAGCGCGGCGATCTGGATCAGCATCACGTTGTTGATCCCGGCCGCTTCGATCGCCGTCAACCGGCGCAGCGCGTGGTTCCAGAGCGTGAACGCGACGGCCGTGTTGACCACGGCCAGCCAGGCGACGATCAGCAGCGCCGGCGCCGACAGGCGCGGAACGTCCTCGGTGAGCAGCCCGATCACGTCGAGCAACACCGCGCCGATCGACATGCTGATCGCCGTCACGAGCAGCACCGGGCGGCGTCCGGCGCGATTGACGTGGCGGCCGAGCAGGCCCCCGGCGGTGTTGGCGAGCAACGCCGTGAGCGCCGCGGCGATCCCGATGCGGGTCGCTCCGAGGCTGCCGGCGAAGTACGCCAGTGCGCCGACCGTCACGAGCACAGTGCCGGCGAGCTGCCCGGCGCTCGGCTGCTCGCCGAGCAGGGCCCGGCCGGCGAGCCCGACGGCGAGCGGCGTCAGCGAGAGCACGAGGCTGGTCGTCGCTGCCTGCTGGTGGGCGATGGCCACGAACTGGGCGCCCTGGGTGAGCGTGTAGAACACCACGCCGAGCACGGCCAGCCCGGCGAGCTCGATGGGGCTCCAACGCGGGGAACGGACGGGCACGCGGCGGGCGGCGACGGCGCCCCACAGCACGAGCGCGGCCAGCGAGTAGCGCAGCCCGGCGAACGTCACCGGGGGCAGGTCGGCGTCGTCGAGGCCGACCCGCACGAGCACCCACGACGAGCTCCACAGCACGGTGACGAGCAGGGCTGCGGCGACGGCCCGGGCGTGGCCGCGGGTGGGTTGGTCGGTTCGGTCGGGGTGGGTGCTCACAGGTCCTCCGGAGGGCGCGTCGAATCGGCGCCGACGTCTCCACTCGAGGCTTTTGTCCCATGAGGTGCGAGCCGGATATGTGGGCCTTCTGTGACGCTCGGACCAGCCCCGCACCTGCGTGCGGGCGGAACCCTAGTCACCCTTCGATCGGTGGCCGGGAGGCTAGCCGCCAACCGCCGTGCGACAATGGTTCGCCACACGAACTGTTCGTGGGGCTCACCAGTAGCGTGGTCGGCCGATGGCCGATCACCCCACCCTCACCGTCGCGCGCCTGCACCGTGCCCTGGAACTGTCGCCCGGGCTCGAGCTGACGCTGCCCCAGTACCGGGTGCTCGGCCTGCTCTCCGCCGGCGACGAGCGCGCCAGCGTGCTGGCCACCCGGCTGGCCGTGTCGCGGCCCACCGTCAGCGCCCTCGTCGACAGCCTCGTCGAGCGCGGGCTGGTCGAGCGCGAGGTCGCCCACGACGACCGGCGCGCGGTGCGGCTGTCGATCACCGCCGCCGGACGGCACGCGGTCGACGCCACCGCGGCCGCGCTGCGCCCGGCGCTCGACGCCATCGTCGGCCGCTGCGCCGATCCGGCCGCGGTGGCTGCCGCCCTCGAGCAACTCGTGCCGGCCCTCGACGCGTGGTGGCACGATCGGATCGTCGCCCGGGCGGCGACCCGATGACGCGCGCCGGGGTGGCGTTCACGCGGCCGGGACCGAGTGAGCTCGGTTGGTTGCGGCGGCTGTGGCCGTTCCTCGCCCGGCATCGCTGGACAACCGTCGCGGCGTTGGTGCTGTCGGTGGTCGCCCAGGCCCTGATCGGGCTGCTGCCGCTGTTGCAGCAGCAGATCATCGACCATGGGATCGTCGCCGACGACCGTCCGCTGGTGCCCTTGATCGTGCTCCTGATCGCCACCGGGGCGGTCGGGTTCGCCGCCAACTTCGGCCGGCGCTACCTGGGCGGCAAGGTCACCGTCGACGTCCAGCACGACATCCGCCAGGCGATCCATCGGCGCCTGTACGAGCTCGACTTCGCCGCCCACGACCGCTTGTCGGTCGGCGACGTGATGTCACGCGCGGCCGGCGACTTGACGCTCGTCGCCCAGTTCCTGTTCTCGGTGCCGATGCTCGTCGCCCAGCTGACGCTGCTGGTCGTCGCCGTCGTCGTGATGTTGATCCTCTCGCCGATCCTGAGCCTCGTCGTGCTCGCCGTCGTACCGGTGTTCGCGGTGGTCGCCGTGCGCTATCGCAACCGGGTGTTCCCGGCGAGCTGGAACGATCAACGGCTCAGCGGGCTCGTGGCCGGCGTCGTCGACGAGGCCGTCAACGGCGTGCGCGTCGTCAAGGCGTTCGCCCAGGAGGACCGTGAGCTCGACCGGCTCGCCGGCCGCGCTCACGAGCTGTACCAGTCACGGATGCGCACCGCCCGCGTCAACGCCGCCTATTCGGCGGCGCTCCAGGCGCTGCCGATGCTCGGCCAGGTCGGCGTGCTCGCGGTCGGCGGGTGGATGGCGATCGAAGGCCACATCACGGTCGGCGTGTTCCTGGCGTTCGCCAGCTACCTCGTGCAGATCATCACGCCGGTGCGGCTCGTGTCGGCGATGCTGGCCACCACGCAACAGGCCCGGGCCGGGGCGCAACGCTTGTACGACCTGTTCGACGTCGAAGCGACGGTCGTCGAACGCCCCGGGGCGACGACCGTGCCCGCCGACACGCCAGGCGGGTTCACGCTCGAGCACGTCAGCTTCGGCTACCCCGACGCGCCTTCGCTGCTCGACGACGTCTCGCTGACGATCCGGCCGGGCGAGCGGATCGGCATCGTCGGCGCGTCCGGCTCGGGCAAGACCACGCTGGCGTTCCTGCTGGCCCGCTTCTACGACCCCACCACCGGCACGATCCAGCTCGACGGGCGCGAGGTACGCGACGTCACGCTCGAGTCGTTGCGCACCCAGGTCAGCGTCGTGTTCGAAGAGAGCTTCCTCTTCTCGACGACGATCCGCGAGAACATCGCCTATGGGCGGCCCGCCGCCACCGACGCCGAGGTGATCGCGGCCGCCCGGCTGGCGTGCGCCCACGACTTCATCACCGCCATGCCGGACGGCTACGACACCGTCGTCGGCGAACGCGGGTTCACCCTGTCGGGCGGGCAACGTCAACGGATCGCGCTCGCCCGGGCCGCGCTCGTCGACCCGCGCGTGCTGATCCTCGACGACGCCACGTCGGCGATCGACGCGCGCACCGAGGAAGCGATCTTCGCCGGGCTCGCCCGCCCGGCCGCCACGACCGCGGCGCGCACCACCGTCCTGATCGCCCATCGCTCGTCGACGCTGCGGCTGGCCGACCGGGTGATCGTGCTCGACCGTGGGCGGATCGTCGCCGACGGCACCAACGCCGAGCTGTGGCACACCTCGGCGCTGTACCGCGAGCTGCTCACGGGACCCGACCTCGACGAAGCCGACACGCCGACCACCAGCACGCCGGCCACCGGCACGGCGACCACCGATCCGCGGGCATGGCCCACCGCCACCGGCCACGGCGACCACGCCCCCCAGGTCGACATGACCACGCTCCTGCAG
>JAEZFY010000319.1 GCA_023417265.1 Actinomycetes bacterium
CCTCCTGTCACTGATCGAGCGCGGTGGCCCGGCCGCTCGCCAGGTGGGGCGCCTGGCCCACCCGCAGAGCGGGAACGCCTACACGATCGGGCTCACCGGCGCCCCCGGGGCGGGCAAGAGCACGCTCACGAGCGCGCTCGTGGGGCATCTGCGCGGGCTCGGCGACGAACCAGCCGTGTTGGCGATCGACCCGTCGTCGCCGTTCACCGGCGGGGCGATCCACGGCGACCGGGTGCGGATGCAGGAGCACGCCACCGACCCGGGCGTGTTCATCCGCTCGATGGCCACCCGCGGGCACCTCGGCGGGTTGGCGCTGGCGACGCCCGAAGCGGTGCGCCTGCTCGACGCGCTCGGCCGCCGGCTGGTGCTGATCGAAACCGTCGGTGTCGGCCAGGTCGAGGTCGAGATCGCCGGCAAGGCCGACACCACCGTCGTGGTCGTCAACCCGGGTTGGGGCGACAGCGTGCAGGCCAACAAGGCCGGGCTGATGGAGATCGCCGACGTGTTCGTCATCAACAAGGCCGACCGGCCCGGTGCCGACAGCACGCGCACCGATCTCGAGCAGATGCTCGACCTGTCGGACCTGCCGAGCGACGCCTGGCGACCTCCGGTGGTGAGCACCGTCGCCACCGACCGCACCGGAGCCGGCGACGTGTGGCAGGCCGTGCTCGATCACCGTCGCCACGCCGAAGCGTCCGGCGAGCTGACCCGACGACGCACGTTCCGGGCCGCCGAGGAGCTCCGCCAGATCGTCGCCCACCGGCTCGGCGAGCGCGCCCGCGAGCTGTGCACCGGTGCCCGTTGGGACGCGATCACCGCCGCCGTCGGGGCCCTCGAACGCGACCCGTACGGGGCCGCCGACGAGATGCTCGCCGGGCTCGCTTGACGCGTCCGGGCGATCAGCGCGGTGGCGCGGCGGACCCGCCCGGGCGGTGGTCGGCGAGCGCCCGCTCGTAGACGTTGAGGGTCCGCGCGGCGATCGCGTCCCAGCTGTAGCTGGCCTCGAGCAGCTCGGCGGCGCGGACCGACATCTCGGCCGCCAGGCGCTGGTCGGTGAGCACGGTCTCGATGCAGTCGGCGAGCTGTTCGGCGTTGCCCGGCTCGAACAGCAGCGCCGCCCCGGTACCTGCCACCAGCTCGGCGAGCCCGCCGGTGTTGGCGACGATCAGCGGGGCGCCCCCGGCGAGCGCCTCGAGGGCCACCAGCCCGAACGGCTCGTACAGCGACGGGATCACGACGACCCCGGCTTCGTGGAGGGCCGCGCGCAGCTCGGTTTCGCCGAGGTAGCCGGGTACGTCGATCAGGTCGCCGACGCCGGCGATGTCGATCTGACTCTGCAGCTCGGGCAGGTAACTGCCGCGCCCGGCGATCGTGCACTCCAGCCCGATCAGGCGCCCGCGCAGCAGGGCAATGGCCTGGGCGAGGACCTGGAAGCCCTTCTCGTACTGCACCCGACCCCACGCGAAGATGCGCCCGCTGCGCGGCGCGTCGACCACCTCGCCGGGTTGCGTGAGCCGCCACCACGCCGGGTCGATCCCCGCCGGTACCCGGTGCACGCGGTCGGGGTCGAGTTCGAACCCGTCGACGATGCCGCGCACCATCAGCCGGGTGGTCGCGATCACCCGCGCCGAGCGGCCGGCCTGCCACCACTCGATCATGTTGACGTCGGCCGGCTGGCCGGCCGGGAGGTGCCCGCCGTGGCGGCCGCGTTCGGTGCCGTGGAACGTCGTCACGAGCGGCGCATCGGCCCACGCGGCGACGACGCCGGCGGCCCACGACACCTCCCAGTCGTGGGCGTGGACGACATCGGGCCGCCAGCCCTCGCTGCCAAGCGTGGCCGCGATCGCCGCCAGCGCGTGGTTGCCCGACGCGGTGCGGGCGATCAGGTGGTCGGGGAGCCAGGGCAGGTCGACGTCGGCGCGCAGCACGCGCACACCGCGCGGCGTGGTGGCATCAGCGGGGGCGCCGGGCGCGCTGCGCGAGACGACGACCACCTCGTGGCCGGCGCGCGACAACCCGTGGGCGAGCCCGTCGACGTGGGCCGCCAACCCGCTCGCCGTACCGGTGGGGAACTCCCACGAGAGATGGACGACGCGCACCGGGGGAACCTAACGCCGCGGGCAGCGGCGCGTCAGGAGGTGAGCGCGCCGGCGCGGCGCAGCTCGTCGGCGGCCCGCTCGGGCGGCACGATGTTGATCAGCACGCCGGTGCCGCGCTCGAACCCGGCCTGGGTGACGAGGTTCGGCCACACGTGGACGTGCCAGTGGTACTCGCCGACGTGGGCGTGCGGGGCGGTGTGGAAGCCGACGTTGTAGGCGACGTCGCCGATCGCCCGGTTCAAGAACGCGGTGGCGTCGCGCAGGGCCCGGCCGACCGCCGCCAACGAGTCGTCGTCGGCGGCTTGCAGGTGCAGTTCGTGGCGCCGCGGCACGATCAGCAGCTCGAACGGCGAACCACTCCAGTACGGAGCGATGATCGCCACGTCGTCGTCGGCGTAGACCATCCGCTCGGCGGCGGCGAGCTCGGCTTCGACGGTGGTGCACAGCAAGCACCCGCCGGCGAAGCGGGCGAACGCCCGCTCTTCGTCGAGCACCTCGCCGGGCACGAACGGCAGGCCGAGCAGCTGCCCGTGCGGATGGGCGAGCGAAGCCCCGGCCTCGCGGCCGTGGTTGACGATCGCCTGGGTGTAGCGGATGTGCGGGTAGCCGGCGTGGTCGACGAAGCGCCGCTTGAGGGCCAGCATCAGCCGCTTGGCGGCGTCGTCGTCGAGCTGGTCGAGCGACAGCGAGTGGTCGGGGGAGTAGACGAACACTTCGTGCAACCCGGTGCCCTCGGCCATCACGTGCACGGGGCCGTCGTGGTGCACGGCGAAGCCCTCGTCGCCCTTGAACGCCGGGTAGCGGTTGGGGACGACGCGCAGCGACCAGGCGCCGCCGGCGTCGACGGTTTCGAGGGCCGGGGGCGTGGCCTCCTCGTTGCCCGGGCAGAACGGGCACGGGCGCTGGTCGTCGAGCTCCAACGGGGTCCGCGGGGCGAAGTCGGTGGGTCGCTGGGCGCGTTCGGCGACAATCGTGACCCACCGCCCGGTCAACTGATTCAGTCGCATCTGGCTCATTGCCGCCCAGGATAGGTCGGGCGGACTTGCCGCGGGCCGCAATCATCTGCACGACCTGTCCGGTAGGCGGACACCCTGTCGGCGGCGGCCTCGCCGGGCGTCAGGCGGGCCGGCGATAGACGGTCACGTGGCGTGCCGAGTGGGCCGTGAACGGTGCCCGGGCGAAGTCGTCCCAGCGCTGCTCGACCAGCAGCCCGGCCGCCGCCGCGTACTCGTCGAGTTGCGCCGGGGTCGCGTACCGGATCGCCCACGGCCGCAACGTCACGGTGGCCGGTTGGCCGGGCGGGCCGGCGATCTCGACGAACTGTCCGGTGGCGGTCTGCCCGTCGGCGTCGTTGCGGGTGATCGACAGCACCACCCGGTCGGCGGCGAGCGTGCGCACGGCCACGTCGTCACCGTCGCGGAAGGGCACGTCGGGAACGAACGCCTCGACGA
>JAEZFY010000329.1 GCA_023417265.1 Actinomycetes bacterium
CGCGCGCGCCCCCCCCCCTACCACCCACCCCGCACACGGTCAGGTGGTGCAGGCTTGGCCGTTGACGGTGAAGGCCGTCGGTGCCGTGGCCGTGTTCCCGGGCTGGGTGCCGATGAACCCGATCTGCACATGGGCGTTGGGCTGGATCGTCGCGTTCCAGCCGGCATCCGTGGCCGTCACCGTCGAACCCGACACGGAGTAGTCGGCCGACCACCCGCCGGCGATGCCGTGCCCGGCCGGGAGCTGCCACTGCAGTTCCCACCCGTCGATCGGCGCGCTGCCGGTGTTGCGGATCAGGATCTGGACGGCGTGCCCGCCGGGCCAGCTACCCGTCACCGTGTACTGCACCCGGCACTCGACCGGAGGCGGCGTGGTGGGCGACGGATCGGGGCTCTGCGTGCACGGCTGGCCGTTCAGGGCGAACCCGTTCGGCACCTTGGCCACGCCACCCGGTTGGTTGCCGATGAAGCCGAACGTCACCGACTTGTTCGGCTTGATCTTGGCGTTCCAGCCGACGTTGGAGACCGTGACGTCGGAGCCGGACACGTCGAACGCGCCACTCCAACCGGCGCTGATGCCGTGCCCGTCCGGCAGGGTCCACCCCAGTTCCCATCCGTCGATGGTCGCGTCACCGATGTTGCGGATGGTCACCTGCACGGTGTGCCCACGGAACCACGTGCTGTTGATCTTGTACTCCACGTGGCACACCGGCGCCGTGACGGCGACGTCGGCCGAGGCGACCTCGACCTCGCTGAAGGGGCCGTCGTGATCGTGCGCCGCGGCGTTGGTGTACGTGCCAGTGTCGACGTCGCCGACCGTGACGCTGTAGCTCAACGACACGGGCCCGGTTTCGTTACCGGGTTCGTTGATCTGGTCGAAGCACACCACGTCGCCGGGCGCCAACAGCGGCAGGTGGTCGCCGGCGTCGAGGAACGAGGTGGCTGCCGTCCCGGTGCCGTTCTCGACGCCGATCGTGGCGCCGCCGGGCACGCTGACACCCAGATCGAGGTACTCGAACTGGATCTCCGGGAAGTCCGGGTCGACGCCGGACCAGACCCACGCCTGGAACGCACCGACCGAGTTCGACAGATCGGCCGGATCCTCACCCCACGGCATCAGGTCCTGCCATTGCACGACCGTCACGGTTTCCGGGATGCCGGCGACGATGACACCCCGATCGTTGGCCACCGAGGCCTCGAGATCACCCCACAGCGGTGCGATCACACCGTTCGGCGCAGCCGGGTCGGGCAGCGTCTGCGGCGCCCACGGCTGCCCGCCGTAACCACCGGGGATCGTCGCCAGACCGTCCTCGGACACCACGAGATGCGGGTAGCTCTCCCCGTAGAACGCGTACGGCGCCCCGCCGATGAACCCGCCGCTGACCGTGTCGCCATCGAGATCAGGATTGGGCGCGAACCCGGAGTCGGCGTACAGGTCGAGGCCGTTCGTGCCGCAGAACGGGTTGGTGGCCGACGTGCTCAGCTCGTAGTAGTAGGCGCCGAGCACCGGAGCTTCCTGGGTGACGGTCCAGGTGATCGTCTGGCCGTCGACGACGCCACCCCCGGTGACCGATGCCGGGTCGATCGTGAACCCGTCGGGCACCGTGTCGACGATGGTGTACGTGAGGTCGGCGTCGGTTTCCGTGTTCGGCTCGACCGTGATCGTGTAGTCGATCTGGTCACCCGGCGCAGCCTCGCTGACCGACGCCGTCTTGGTGACGTCGTCGGGCAAGCGGACGAGTCGCACCGGGAAGCCGCCGAGATGGTCGGCCGTGTCCGGCAGCCCGCCCAAGGAGGCGAACCCGTAGTAGACCTCACCGGCCTGGGAGCCCGGGAGGTTCCACGTGACGGCGACCTCGTAGGGCGTGCCGGCCGGAATGAAGCCGTCCGGACCGATGACGGTGCCCGTGCCGTTGTCGCCGGCGGCAACAGCCGCGTACGACAGCGTGTACGCATCCTCGGCACCGTCTGCCGAGGCCGCCCAGTTCTGGACGAGCACCCAGTAGGTACCGGCGGCGTCGGGCACGTGGCAGCGCTCGATCCCGGTTGGTGTGGTGGAGGCGCACACCTCGGTCGCCACGCTCGGGGCGGTTCCAGTGCCGACGAACAGGTCGGCGTCGGCCATCTCGGCGGCGATCGTCTCGACGATGAGGTACTCCGAGCCAGCCGGGACGTCGACCGTGTAGACGTCGACCTGCGTCAGATCGTCGTACGGGTTGCCGTTGGTCGGGTCCTCGACGAGCGCCCCCGCCACCTGCGTGCCGGCCACCCAGCCGACGGTGCCGGTGACGTCGGTGACGTCGCGGGTCTGGATCCCGCCGACGTAGTCGCCGCCGGCGTCGCGGCGGGTGGTCATGTCGGCGCGGGCCGGGACGACGGAACCGGTCGGCACGATCGCGACCGGCATCGTCACCGCCGGCACGGCGGGATGGTCGGGGGTCAGGGTGATCCGCCCGAAGTGGGTGACGTCCTCGGCGGCACCTTCGACGTCGGCGGTGACCGTGATCGTCACGGTGTCGCCCGGCGACACGGTGGTGGCGCTCAAGCCGACATCGAGGGTGATGCCGTCGTCGGTGACCACCGAAGCGCTCCACGACACGCCGGCGGGCGCGCTGGCCGGCACACTCGCCACGCGTGTCCACGAGCACGAAGCGAGGCACTGCGTGTTGGCGAACGACGGCAGGTTGAGGGCGCGCGGGTCGCCGCCCTCGGCGGGGTTCGACGCGACGTAGTTTTCGATCGTCTCATCGAACAGCAGCCCGGCCGAGATTGCGGCGCCGACGTCGATGCGCCCGTTGCCCTGGGCGTACGGCGTGGCGGGTGCACCGTCGTGGTTGCGGACTCCCGGGTCGGCGGTCGACATCAAGGCCGATTGGATCTCGGCCGGTGTCCAGTCGGGCCGCGCCTGCATCACGAGCGCACCCGCCCCGGCGACGTGCGGGCTTGCCATCGACGTACCGGAGATGAATCCGTGCACGTTGCCGCCGTTGCCGTCGGCGAAGTCGCGTAGGGCGGCGAGGATGTCGACGCCGGGCGCGCTGACGGACGGGACGATCGTGTCGACCGCCCGGTTCGGCCCACGCGAGGAGAAGCTCGCCATGAAGTCGGCGAAGTCGCCGTCGGCCGGATCGTGGAGGAAGGCCGTACCGGCGATCGTGGCGACGTGCCCGCTGCCGACCGCCAGCCAGTTCTTGAGCACGGTGCCGTCGGCGTTGGTGATGAACACGCCCGGAAGCGCGAACTCGTCGCCGGTCAGCGAGTTGCCGTGGTTGGTGTCGTTGACGAGCACGAAGCCGATGCCGCCCTGGGCGGCGACGTTGACGGACTTCTCGACGCGCCCGTTGACGCCCCGGTCGCAGACCACGATCAGGCCGGTGAAGTCGTTGGCCGAGTTGGACTGGCACAGCGGGTCGCCGAACGCCCCGGCGTACACGATCGGGGCCGGCTCGGCGAGCCCGCCCGTGACCGACTTGCCGAGGATGTCGGGCAGCGCGCCCTCCGAGCTGGTGAGCCCGGTGAGGACGTTGCTGTTGTAGCGCGTGTGGGTGGAGGCGCCGACCGAGATGATCCACGGCGCGTCCGCTGGGCTGCCGGTGGTGGCGAAGCCCGGGCCGTCGTTGCCGTTCGAGGTGGCGACGAACACGCCCGCCGCGCGGGCGTTCAGGAAGCCGACGCTGTCGAAGTCGGTCCACAGCTCCGACGGCGCCGACGAGCCGATCGAGTAGTTGATGACGTCGACCCCGTCGGCGATGGCCTGGTCGATCGAGGCGGTCAGGCCACCCAGGCTGCAGCACCCGAGATAGGCGATGATGTTGGCGTGGGGCGCGACGCCCGAGATCTCGAAGGCGGGGGTCACGAACCCGCTCGCCGCGGTGACCACGACATCACCGACGACGTTGCCGCCGGCCGTGGATGCGGTGTGCGACCCGTGCCCGTCGTAGTCGACCGCCCGCGGTTGGCCGGCGACGAACGTCCACGCGCCGATCAGCTTGTCGTTGCACGTGAAGGCGGGATCGTACGACGGCTCCTCCGGGTTGCAGACGCCGACGTAGTTGCCGGCGCCGAGCGGATTGGTGTGGTCGTAGCCGTCGCCGGGCGCCGGGTCGGCGAACGACTCGTTCTCCGGGCTGATGCCGGTATCGATGATGCCGATCACCATCCCCTCGCCGCGGTAGTCGGCCGGCAGGCCGAGTTCGGCGGATGCGTTCCACGCCGCGTCGGCGTTGATCAACGTCGGGCCCGCATCGGTGTGCGGCTGACGCAACTGGTCGGGGGTGATCGACACGACCGACGGGTCGGCGGCGAGGACTGCCACCTCATCGGCGGTCAGCGCCACCGCCATGCCGTTGACCGCGTACCGGTAGGTGTACAGCGGATCGAGATCGCGGCCGAGCAAGCCGCCGGCCCGCTCGACGAAGCTTGCCTGCTGCTGCTGCAAGAACCCCTCGTAGGCGCGCACCGGGCGGCTCTCGGGGTCGAGCTTGGCGCCGCCCGTCGCGGTCGCCGCGAGGCCGGGCGTGCCGCCCGTGTAGGTCGGCACGGCCGGGTCGGCGAGGCGGACGAGATAGGTCTGCGGGCCGGGGCCAGCGGCGATGCTGACCCGCGCCATCTGCTTGGCGACGCCGCCTTCGGCGAGGCCGGGTGTCTCGTGCAGTTGTTCGAGCTGGCTCGGATCGATCCGAGCTCCGCCCGCGTCGACGGCTGGTGTGCCACCGGCGGCGACAGCTGGCCCGACCGTCGCGGCCGTGCCGGCGAGCATCGCCACAGCGGCTGCGGCGAGCATGAACGTGCGCTTCATTCTGAGCGTCTCCCTGGCTGGGTTGAGTGGTGCTCGTCCGCTCGCCCCCGCCCGGGGCGCCCGATGGGTTCGTTCGTTCCCCCGGATGTGCCAGACCGGTCGAGACCGACCAGCACGAGTGGTGACCGTAGCACCTCTCCGAGTGCCCGTGTGACGGATCTCACACCGAGGCACACCCGCTGGCGGCCGACGCGACGAGGGGCGGCCCGACCGGCACGCCGCCCCCGTCGGGTTCAGTCGGTCACGTCGCCGCGAACCACCCGTTGACGTCGGCGATCAGGTCCGTCGGCACCTTGGCGAAGAAGCACACCTCACCCTCGGCGGACACGGGCGTGAGCACCGCGTTCGGATAGACGCCGGGACCCATGAAGTTGACGTTGGACACCACCGGGCGCGGCCCACACGGGTAGACCGTGACGTAGCCGGGGCCGGTGGGATCGACGGCGGTGACGTTGAGCGACACCATGCCGACGCCGTCGGCCGGCACGCCGCCGATGCCGGTGACCTTGACCTTCACGATGTTGGCGTCGCCGCCGTACTGCTGCTTGGCGACGGTGATGAGGCCGTCCGGCTCCGTGGCGCGGGTGTCGAACAAGCGCACCGGCGTCACCGGGCCGTACCCGGAACCGGCCGGGAACCAGGCGTTGACGTCGGCGATCAGGTGCGTGCTGACCTTCGAGTAGAAGCACACCTCGCCGTCGGCCGAGAGCGGGGTGATCACCGCGTTCGGGTACACGCCGGGCCCCGAGTAGTTGACGTTCGAGACGAACGGCCGGGTGTCGTTGCACGGGTACACCGTGACGTAGCCGGCCCCGGACGGATCGACGGCGGTCACGTTGAGCGCCACCGCCGCAGCTCCGGTGTCGGGCACACCGGACACGCCGGCGACCTTGACCCGGAGGATCGAGCCCTCACCGCCGATCGGCGACTTGGGCACGACGATCGACCCGTTCGGCTCGGTTGCCCGCGTGTCGAACAAGCGCGCCGGCGTCACGGTGCCGACTCCGGCGCCCTCGGGGAACCAGCCGACGACATCGGCGATCAGATGGGCGTGCACCTTCGAGTAGAAGCAGAGGCTCCCATCGGGCGCCACGGGCACCACCACCGCGTTCGGGTAAGCGCCCGGCGCTCCCGTGTAGTTGACGTTCGATACGAGCGGCCGCGTCGAGCCACACGGAAAGATCGTGACGTACCCGTGACCCGCCGGATCGACGGCAGTCACGTTGAGCGCCACGGCAGCGACACCGTCAGCGCCGATGCCCGCCACGCCGAGCAGGTTCACGGTGAGCACGTCGTCGCCGCCCACCGTGTGCTTGGGCACGTCGACTGCGCCCTGCGGTTCGGTGGGCCGTGTGTCGAACAGCCGCTTCGGCGGCACGGGCTGCAGCAACGGCGGTTCGACGAAGACGGTCGCCGAGGCGATCTCCGGGCGCGCGCCCGGATCGTCGCTGAGGTGCGTGACCTCGTTCGTGTACGGCCCCGGTGCGGCGTCGGCATCGACCGTCACGGCGTACGTGAGCGTCAGTCCGTCCGCGTCGTCACCCTCGAGCAGGAGATCGTTCCACGCGATCGTGTCACCGTCGATCACCCCGCCGCCGGTGACGCTGCCGACGACGAGCGTGAGCCCGGCGGGCACCACGTCGATGAGGTCGTAGCGCACGTCGGCACCGCTGATGCTGGGCGCAATCGAGATCGTGTAGGCGACGGTGTCGAGCCGTTCGGCTTGCGCCGTCGATGCGGTCTTGGTCACGTCGTCGGCATGGCGGTAGAGGGTGAACGGGACGTACCCGAGGTCGCCCGGGTTGGCGGGGTCGCTGCCGAGCTCGAGCGTGCCGTACCAGACCGAGCCAGGCTGGGCAGCGACGTCGTAGGCGACGGTGACCGCGTACTCGGTCGCACCCGGCGCGGCGGGCGACGTGACCTCGGCGTTGCCGAGGTCGCTGCCGGGCACGACGCCGATCGCCACCGAGTAGGTGTCGGAGGCCCCCGACGCCGCCCAGTTCTGCACGAGCACCCACCAGTCGCCGGCCTCGGGCAGGTCGATCGAACAGAACTCGGCCGAGCCGGACGTCGCCGACCTGCACTCCAGGGTGGCGTTCGACGCGGTCGTGCCGGTGCCGACGTACAGATCGAGGTCGTCCATCGTGGTGCCGAGCACCTCGACGGCCAGCCGGTCGGAGCCGGCCGGAACGCTGACCGGGAGCACCGCGACACCTCCCGCAGCGACGTCGAAGGCGTCATCGAACGTCGGGTCCTGGCCGAGTTCGCCGTCGACGATGTCGGCTTCGGCGAGGCCGAGCATCGTGCCGGTGAAGTCATCGACAGGGATCGAGGCGACGTCGAATGACGTCTCCCCGGCGTCGCGGCGCGTGTCGACCGCCAGCGAGTCGGGCAGCTGGGCGGCCGCGGCGAACACGCCGAGTGGCATCGTCACCTCGGGAATCGTCGGGTCGTCGGGCGTGAGCGTGATCCGCGCATCACCGCTCTCGCCGATGTCGAGCAGGGTGACGTCGGCGACCACCGCCAGGACGAGTTCGCCGGGCACGGAGTCGTCGACGGAGACGTCGACGTCGAGCGCCGGATCGCCCTCGATCGCGACGCTGGCCGCCCAGCTCACGGCCGGGTCGAGATTCCTCGCGACACGGCTCCACTCGCAGGTCAGCACGCACTGACTGTCGGCGAACGAGGGGAGATTGAGGTCGCGGGCGGGCTCGAAGACGTAGTCCGTCGGGGCGACGTCGAACAGCAGCCCGGCGTCAGCGGCGCGCTCGATGTCGAGCCGGCCCGAACCCTGCGTGTAGATGTCGGCGGGGGTGCTGTTCAGGTCCGTGACGGTGGGCACGGCGGTCGTCATCAGCGCCGATTGGAGCTCCGGCGATGTCCAGTCGGGGTGGAGTTGGCGCAACAGCAGCGCCGCCCCGGCGACGTGCGGCGACGCCATCGACGTGCCCGAGATCGCCCCCCACACCGGCACCGTGGGGTCGCCGGGGTGCGCCAGCGCGGCCATGATGTCGACGCCGGGCGCCGACAGCGATGGGTTGACGACGTCGACCGCCGCGTTCGGCCCGCGTGACGAGAAGTCGCCGATCATGTCCTCGCGGTCGGGGTCGTCGGCGTGGAGCGACGTCACCCATGACACTTCGGCCGCGGGATGACCGGCGAGGAACGCGTAGAGCGCCTGGCCCGCGTTGTTGCTGATCAGGAAGCCGGGGATCGGGATGTCGATCGCGAACGCCTCGTCCGGGTCGGTCATCGCCGCCCCGGCGTTGACGACGATCATGCCGACGCCGCCGTTGGCGGCGACGTGTTCGGCTTTCTCGGCGAACGGGGACACGCCGCGTTCGCAGACGACGACCTTGCCGGAGTACGCGGCGGTGTGGTCGACCGCATCGTTGCAGAGGTTGTCGCCAGGCTCCCACCGGACGATCTGCTCAGGCCCGAACGGCACCGCCGGAACGGGGGACGACAGGTCGAGGCTGTCGCTACCGTCGACGACTTCGACGTCGGTGAGGAAGTAGCGCTCGGTCGCCGTCGCCGCCACGGAGGTGACCCACGGCGCGCTCGCCGGCGAACCGACGGTGAAGTACCCGGGACCGTCGTTGCTGTTCGAGGTGGCGACGAACGTGTCGACTTCGGCGCGGATGTAGAAGAAGGTGACCGCGTCGTAGTCGGAGTACGGGTCACCCGCGCCGGGCGACCCGACCGAGTAGTTGATGACGTCGAGGAGCCCGTCGAAGGCGTCGAGCGCAGCTTGGTCGAGGGCGGCGACGAGATCGAGACCGTTCCCGGAGCAGCAGCCGCCGTAACTCACGATGCTGGCGTTCGGCGCGATGCCCGTGATGTCCATCGTGGGGCCGTACGTGTCGACGGTGACCGGAGCGCCGGCTGCCGTCGAGGCCGTGTGTGAGCCGTGCCCGTTGATGTCGAAACCGGGCGTGTCGACGCCCGATCCGTCGCCGTCGAGCGGCCACGTGTACATACCGATCAGCTTGTCGTTGCAGGGAAAGACGCCCCAGCTGGCGTCCCAGTTGCCGTCGGCGCAGACCCCGAGGTAGTTCCCGTCACCGTACGGGTTCTCCATGCCCGGCGTCGGCGCGAACGAGGGGTTGTAGGGCGACACACCGGTGTCGATCACACCGATCACGAGCCCGTCGCCCCTGGTCTCGGCCAGCGCTCCCCCGGCGTCGGGGTCGCGCGCCCACACGTCGTCGGCATTGATCAGCACCGGACTCGAATCGGTGAGCGGAACGCGCTCGGGCAGCGCGGCCACGGCGATCACGCCTGGCACCTCCGACACCTTGACCGCCTCGGCGGCGGTCAGCTCGAGCACCACCATGTTGTCGCCGTACCGCATCGACGCGAGCGGCTGCACCGGGCGCCCGATCAGTTCCCCGGCGACGTCGACGGTGGACCGCTGGACGTTGGACAGGTGGCGGACGTACGCGGTGACCGCTTGCTCGGACGCGCCGGTGCGCGCTACCGAGGGCCCGGCGGTGGGTCGCAGGCCCGGCACTCCGCCGGCGTACCCGAGCAGGGGATCGTCGAGCAGGCGCACCTGATAGAGGTGCGCGCCCGGGCCCTCGGCGAGGATCGGCTCGCCACGCACGAACTGACCGCGGCTGTCGCTCGGCTGGCGGCGCGGCGTTGGCCAGGTGAGCCGGGCAGCCGCGCTCGACGCGCCGTCGAGGTCGGAATTCGACGGCGACGGTTCGTCGGCTGTGGCGGCGGCGCTCCATCCGGTGACCGCGGCCAGCACGGTGAGGGCCGTCGTGACGGCAATCGGCTTGCGCGTACGCTTCATGGCGCGGACTTCCTGTGTGGTGCTCGGGCAGCTGCCGAGCGACGGCTTGTTGGTCGACCCCCGGTCCGCACCACTGTCAGGGGAAGGCTGCGCAACGTAGCAGGCCGACCGCTTCCCGAAGACGCTTACGCGCTCCGCAGCTCGGTGAGCATGCGGGCGCGCAGGCGGCACAGGTCGGCGAGGCTCAGGGCGATGCCGGTGGAGGCCGCGGCGAGCACGTCGGCGGCGTCGTGCAGCACGGCGGGGCGGCAGCGGGCGAGCAGGTTGACGAGCACCGGCTTGCTGGCCGCGGTGAGCCGTTCGGCGAGCGGCGCCAAGCCGCGGGCGAACTGGAGCGCATCGACGGTGAGCAGCTCGGCGAGTTCGGGCGGCATCGGGAGCTCGGGCAAGGCGAGCACGTCGGCGGCCGGGACCGTTCGCCGGTTCGTCGCCGCCAGGGCCGGCTCGTGATCGATCAGCCAGGCGGCGAGCGGCCCGCCGGCGCGGGCGACCCGGGCGCCCCGCACCGGGTCGCGGCGATGCCG
>JAEZFY010000185.1 GCA_023417265.1 Actinomycetes bacterium
GTGCACGTCGACGAGCACCTCGGCCGGCCCGGGCTGGCCGGGGGCGAGGTAGTGCGCGGTGAGCGACAGCGGTGGCCGGCCGACCGCATCGGCCAGGGCCCGGGCGGCGATCGCCAGCAGGTACCCGCCGTTGGCGTTCCCGGCGATGTCCCACCCGGCGACGACCTCGGCGGTGTACCGCCGGCTGCCACCGGCACCGACACCGGCCTCGGTCACCTGAGTTGCGTCGAGAAACTCTCCCATCATCCGGGCACACTAACGGCGTGCTGTTCGACTCGCACTGCCACGTCCACGACCCGCGCATCACCGGCGGGTTGGCCGGCGCGGTGACCGCCGCCCGCGACGCCGGCGTCACCGAGATGGTCACCGTCGGCTGCGACCGCCCCACGTCGTTGGCCGCGATCGAGGCCGCCAACACCCACGGCGTGGCCGACGTCGACGTGTGGGCGACCGTCGGCCTGCACCCCCACGACGCGATCCAGGGCGTGGCCACGATCGCCGACCTGTTCGACCAGCCGCGCGTCGTCGCCGTCGGCGAGTGCGGCCTCGACTACTACTACGACCACTCCCCCCGCGACGTCCAGCGGGCCGCGTTCGCCGAACAGATCGGCATCGCCCACACCCGCCGACTCCCGCTCGTCATCCACACCCGCGACGCGTGGGACGACACGTTCGCCGTGCTCGCCAGCGAAGGCGTGCCGCAACGCACGATCTTCCACTGCTTCACCGGCGGGCCCGACGAAGCGGCCCGGGCGGTCGAACTCGGCGCCTACCTCAGCATCAGCGGGATCGTCACGTTCAAGGCCGCCGACGACCTCCGGGCGGCGGCGTGCGCCACCCCCGCCGAGCGCCTGCTCGTCGAAACCGACGCCCCGTACCTGGCGCCCGTGCCGTATCGCGGCAAGCCCAACCAGCCCGCCTACGTCGCCCACACCGCCCAGTACCTGGCCGACCTGCGCGGCGTCGCCCCGGCCGAGTTCGCCGCTGTGACAACGGGCAACGCCCGCCGCGCGTTCGGCTTGGATAGCGTCTGACCGCCGCCGCCCGCGAGCGGCGCCCCACGTCATGGATCCCGATTTCGCTCAACGCCGGCGCATCTTCATCGCCGCCGCGGTCACGGTGATCGCCGTGCCGGCCGCGTTCCTGCTCGGCCGCGACGACACCACTGCCGAACCCGGCCCACCGACCACCCTGTGGGCACCCGTCGGCGCGACCGCCCCCGACCCGGCCGGCGCCGCCGCAGCAGCCGCCGCCGACGCCGCCCAACCGAGCGACGCGCCGAGCGACCTGGACACGATCTCGCACGTGCTCGGCACCACCCCGGGCGGCTACCTCAGCGGCACCGTCGCCGAAGACGCCAACGACACCCCGATGATCGCCGTGCCGCGCCCCCGCGACACCATCGTCGGCACGGCCACGTTCTCCGATGCGATCGACCGCACCACCACGTGCATCATCCCCCAGGTGCTGATGGGCACCGAGGTGACGATCACCAACCTCGACAACAGCCGCAGCGTGAAATGCCAGGTCGTTGCCATCGGCACACCGCAGAGCACCGACGTCACGATGCACGTCGGCGCGTTCTCGCAGATCGCCGACATCACCGAGGCGCCCGTGCCGGTCGAGATCTCGTGGTAAACGGCCGCGACTGACGTCCCCGAGCTGGTAGGCACGCACCGGTGACCCATTCGCGCACGCGGATCCACGAACTGCTCGGCGACGACCTCGCCCCGCGCCGCGACCTCGGCCAGAACTTCGTCGCCGACCCGAACACCGTGCGCCGGATCGCCGCGCTCGCCGAGGTCGGCCCCGGCGACGCGGTCGTCGAGATCGGCGCCGGGCTCGGGTCGCTCACGCTCGCCCTCGCCGACACCGGGGCGACGATCACCGCCGTCGAGGTCGACCGCGGCCTCGTGCCCGTGCTGCGCGAGGTCGTCGCCGAACGTTCCAACGTCACGGTGCTCGAGGCCGACGCCACCGAGCTCGACTGGAACGCCGTGCTCGCCGGGCACCCGCGCTGGACACTCGTCGCCAACCTCCCGTACAACATCGCCACGCCGCTCGTCGCCGACCTGCTCGACGACGTGCCGGCGATCGAGCGCATGCTCGTGATGGTGCAGAAGGAGGTCGCCCAGCGGCTGGCCGCCGGGCCGGGCTCGAAGCAGTACGGGGCGGTCAGCGTCAAGGTCGCCTACTGGGGCACCGCCCGGCTGGTCGGCGACGTGCCGGCTTCGGTGTTCGTGCCGCGCCCGAACGTCGAGTCGGCGCTCGTGCGGATCGACCGCGGGCCACAGCCCGACGGGTTCGGCCGGGCCGAACGCGAGCGCCTGTTCGCGCTCGTCCGGGCCGGGTTCGGGCAGCGCCGCAAGATGCTCCGGCGCTCGCTCGCCGGGGTCGTCACCACCGAACAGTTCGCGGCCGCCGGCGTGGCCCCCGAAGCGCGCCCCGAAGAGCTCGGCCTGGCGGCGTGGGTGGCGCTGACCCGCGCAACCGGCGAGGAGTCCGCGGCATGAGCTCGGCAACCCTGCACGCCCACGCCAAGCTGACCCTCGCCCTGCGCGTCACCGGCGTCCGCAACGACGGCTACCACCTGATCGACGCCGAGATGGTCAGCCTCGACCTCCACGACGCGCTCACGTTCCGCCCCGCCGAGCGCACCGAACTGAGCGCCAGCGGGCCGTACGCCGAGGGCATGCCGCTCGACGCGTCGAACCTCGTCGCTCGCGCGCTCGACCGGGCCGGGCGCACCGCGGCCGTGCACATCGACAAGCAGATCCCGCACGGCGGCGGACTCGGCGGCGGATCGAGCGACGCCGCCGCGGCGCTGCGCTGGGC
>JAEZFY010000294.1 GCA_023417265.1 Actinomycetes bacterium
GGTGGTGGCCGTCACCGGCCCCCGCGCAGGTGTGGGGTCGCCGACGGGTGCGGCCACCGGGGCGGGTGCGGCCGGGCCGTCGTCGGCGCACGCCGCAGTCAGCCCCGCCGTCAGCAGGATTGCGACGCAGGCGCTCCGGCGCACGTCAGTCGTCGACCGACCAGTCGCCGGGGACGGCGGCCGGTTGCCGAGTCGGTGGCGCCGGTGCGTCGTCGTCGACGTGCCATTCGGCCGCCGGCGATCCGTTCGTGGCCGATGCCGGCGGGGTCCGCCGCACCACGTACTTGCGTGACGAGCTGAGCGTGCGCTCGACGACTTCCTCTTCGAGCACCGTCACGCGGATCCCGCCGACGATGTCGCTGACGAGGTTGAACAAGGTGGCCAGCAGCACCAGCCCACCGGTCATCGCCACCACGCCGAACAGGCCGATGATCCAGGCGTTGTGGAAAATCTCGCCGCCCTTGAACTCGAACGTCTCCCATCCGAACTGCAGGAACCAACGCTCGACGTTGTCGATCGTGCCGGTGGCGTCGGCGACGCGCCAGAGCAACACGCCGGACGTCAGCACACTGACGTAGGTCACGAGCGAGAAGATCAAGCCGATCTTGAACACGCTCCACGGGTCGACGTGGCGGACGACCCGAGTGACCCGGCGCACGCGCGGGCGCCGGCCCGGTGCGCGCAGTTGGGCGGGGCTCGCCGACACCGTTGCCGTGGTGACGGCCGGCACGTAGGCGCGCCACGATGCCTCCGGCTGGGTTGCCGGGGGCGGCCCCGCGGGACGGTTCGCCGGGGGCGCGGGCGGGGTGCCCGGCGGGGGTTCGGGTGGGTCCGGCTCGACCGTCGCCGGCACGATGTCGGGCATCTCGAACGGTTCGTCGTCGGGCTCGCCCGGCTCGTCGTCACTTGGCCACCACGCCCCGCCGGCGTCGCCCGGCGTGTCGTCGGGGATGCCGTCGAGTGACGGGCGCGGAATTCCCTCGACCGAGGAATCCGGGTCGTCGCCGACCAAGCCGTCGGCGGCCGACTCGCCGGGGGCACCGGTGTCCGACGTCACCACTGCGAGTGTAGGCCTGCCCGACCCCGCGCTCCGGGGCACTCCTCACGGTCCATTGGTCGCCCGTGCGGTCACCTGCTGGTTGCCCACCCGCACGGTTACGGTGACCGTCGGTCCGTGCTGCGACCAGGCGACGAGCTCACCGTCGTTGGCTGCTGCGAGCCGGGCTGCGGCGGGGCGTCCGCCGTGCACCCCGGCAAGCGCCGCTGCGTCGGCTGCCGCGTGCGCCCGTTGGCGCTCGGCCAAGCCCACCGCCATCGGGATCGCGGCGACCACCGCGGCACCCGCCAGGGCAAAGGCGATCAAGGTGGTGAGGACGACCGCCGAACCGCGATCGCGCCGTGCGTACGCCATGCCGTACTCCCGGACGTGGGGGCGAGGCGGCCGGGCCGCGATCTGGAGCGCACGCTACCGACACCGGTTGCGGACGAGTGTCGGGGCCATCCGGGTCCCCGGATGACCCCGCTCGGCTACTCGTCCGGGTCGGCGATGATCGGGGCGACGCTGGCGACGGTGTCGTCGTCGTCCATGTTCATCACCCGCACGCCGGTGGCGTCGCGGCCCTGGCTGCTGATGTTGCGCACCGGGGTGCGCATCGTGACGCCGCGCGACGACATCGCCACGATCTCGTCATCGAGGCCGACCATGAACGCCGAGGCGACGAAGCCCTTCCGGCCGGTGAGCTTGATGCCGCGGACGCCCTGACCGCCACGGCCCTGCCGATTGAACTTGTCGAGTTGGGTGCGCTTGCCGTACCCGGCCGAGGTGACGATCAGAATCGCCACGTCGTCGCGAGCGACGTCGACGGAGACGACCGCGTCCTCGCCGTTCTTCAGTTTCATGCCGCGCACGCCGCCGGCCGACCGACCCATCGGGCGCACGTCGTCCTCGGAGAAGCGGATCGTCATGCCGTCGCGGCTGACCATGAAGATGTCGTCCGAGCCACCGGTTTCGATCACTCGAACGAGTTCGTCGTCGCCGCGCAGGTTGATGGCGATGATGCCGTCCCGGCGAGAGGAGTCGTACTCGTTGAACGAGGTCTTCTTGACGGTTCCCTGCTTGGTGGCGAAGAACAGGTAGCGGTCGCCGGCGAACTGGCGCGTGTCGATGATCGCCTGGATGTTCTCGCCGGCCTGCAGGGGCAGCAGGTTGACGATCGGCATGCCCTTGGCCGTGCGTTCGCGCTCGGGGATGTCGAGGGCCCTCAGGCGGTACACCTTGCCGCGGTTCGAGAAGAACAGCAGGTGCGCGTGGGCCGTGGTGAAGATCACGTGGCGGACGATGTCGTCGGCCTTGAGCTTGCCCCCCGACACGCCGCGACCACCGCGACCCTGCGACTTGAACGCCGTCGCCGGCACGGCCTTCACGTACTGGGCCTCGGTCATGACGATGACGAGTTCCTTGTCGTCGACGAGGTCTTCGATCGACATCTCGCCGTCGTCGTAGGTGAGCTCGCACACCCGCGGGGTGGCGAACTCGTCACGGATCGCCAGCATCTCGTCCTTGATGACCGTGCGCATCTTGGCGTCGGAGGCGAGGATCGACTCGAGCTCGGCGATGTCGCTGCGTAGGTTGTCGAGCTCGGTGTCGAGGTCGATCCGGGCCAGCCGGGTGAGCCGGCCGAGCGGCATGTCGAGGATGTACTCGGCCTGGATCTGGCTGAACTCGAACGGTGCCGCCATCAGGCGCGTGCGCGCGTCGGCACGGTCTTCGGAGGCGCGGATCGTGGCGATCACCTCGTCGATCACGTTGAGCGCCCGGATCAGGCCCTCGACGATGTGGGCCCGGTCCTTGGCCTTCTGCAGCCGGAACTCGCTGCGTCGCCGGATCACTTCGAGCTGGTGCTTGACGTAGCCCTCGAGCGCGGTCTTGAGGTTGAGGGTGCGCGGCACGCCGTCGACCAGGGCGACCATGTTGATCGGGAAGCTGGTCTGCAGCTGGGTCTGCTTGTAGAGGTTGTTGAGCACGACGTTGGCGTTGGCGTCGCGCTTGAGCGTGATGACGAGATGCGTCTTGCCGCCCGCCGAGGCGTCGTTGACGTCGGCGATGCCGTCGAGGTCGCCGGCGGTGACCAACTCTTCGATCCGGCCGGCGATCGACGAGCAGCTGGTCTGGTACGGCAGCTCGGTGACGACGATCTCGTAGCGCCCGTTCTTGCCCTCTTCGATCGAGGCCTTGGCGCGCATCTTCACGCTGCCGCGCCCGGTGCGGTAGG
>JAEZFY010000305.1 GCA_023417265.1 Actinomycetes bacterium
GCCGGTGCCTGGCACGGCCAGCCCGCTGGTGGTTTGGACGTGCCAGGCACCGACTCAGTGGAATGGCTCGAGGTTCGCGACGGGCGGTGCCAGGCACTCGCGGACGACCTCGACGAGCAATCCGCGCGGTCTCCAGGCACTCGCAGGCGGTCTCGTGGCCGCCACGTCGGAGATCAGACGGTGACGATCTCAACGAGATCGCCCAACCCATCGAAATCGTCGGGGTTGCGGGTGCACAGCGGTAAACCGAGCGAGCACGCGGTTGCGGCAATCAGCAGATCGACCGCCCGTCGGCCGCGCGCCTTGCGGCCCGTCGCCAGGACTGCGGCGTACACGCGGCCGTACGCGCGGGCTGCGGCTGCGTCGAATGGCAACGGGTCGAAGGTCGCTTCCGCACGCTGAAGACGTTCCTGGCGACGCGCGCGTTCGGCTGGATCGTCCGTCGCATGCGGACCTGCGGCCAGCTCCGCCATCGTGATTGAGGTCACGGCGACTTGGATCGGTAGGCGGCCTGGGTCGATCGACTCCAGATCGATCACCACCGACGTGTCGAGCACGCCGGACGCGAGCCGCTCAGGCACGCGGTTCGGCTGATTGGTCGGCGATCGCGTCGAGGTCGCGTCTGAGTCGATCGGCGTCGATGGGCGGAGCGTTGCGGAACGCCTCGGTGGCGACGTGCGCGGCGACGAAGTGCGGTCGGCGGCGCGGTGACAGCTCCCCAACCGGTTCTCCGTTGCGCGTCACCACGAAGGATTCTCCGGCGTCGAGGCGGCGCATGATGTTTCCGCTGTCGTTGCGGAGCTCGCGTTGCGAGATCGTGGTGGCCACGTCAGGATCGTAGCACTACGTGCTACAGAGGTGACCGGGCGTCATATATGCCTTGACAGGAATATGTCGTGCGCGTAGGTTGGCCGGCGTGCAGGCGATCGTGTTCGGAGCGCTCGGCGAGCCGAGCCGGCTGCGGATCGTCGACCTGTTGCGCGCCGGGCCGCTCTCGGTCGGCGCGATCGGCGAGGCGCTCGGCATCCGCCAACCGCAGGTGTCCAAGCATCTGCGCGTGCTCGCCGAGGCCGGGGTGGTCGCCGGGGAGACGCACGCACGGCACCGCATCTACGCGCTCCAGTCCGAGCCGTTCGCCGAGATCGCCGACTGGGTCGACTCGTTCGAACGCACCTGGGAAACCCGCCTCGATTCGCTCGATCGCTATCTGACCACCACGAACGCCACCACGAAAGGAACCCCCGATGGCTGACAAGACGAAAACCAAACCCGACGATGCCGCCGCGGTCGCGGCCAAGATCGCCGAACTCCCGGCCTTCCGCGAGCTCGCCGGCCGGCTCCACGCGCTGATCCTCGAGAGTGCGCCCGAGCTCGCCCCGCGGCTCTGGTACGGCATGCCCGGCTACGCCAAGGCCAAGAGCAAGCCCGTGATCTGCTTCTTCCGCGTCGACGACGACCAGCGCGTGACGTTCGGCATCACCGAACATGCCGACCTGACACCCGAGCCCGACGCCCCCGACCATCTCATCAACTCGGCGTGGTTCCTCTCCGAGCTCGACGAACCGACCGAGCAGCGCATCGCCGAGATCGTCCGCAAAGCCGCCCGATGATCACGCAACTGTTCAAGAAGACCAAGCAACTCGACTTCGAGCGCACGTATGCGGCCCCGATCGACGCCGTGTGGCGGGCGTGGACCGACGCCGCCCAGCTGCGCCAGTGGTGGGGCCCGGAGAAGACCACGGTCCCCGAGTGCGAGGTCGACCTGCGCGTCGGCGGCACCGTCCACGTCGTCACCGAGGCCGGGCCGGAGATGGGCAAGTACGCCGGCACGCGGTGGCCGATGACCGGCACGTTCACCGAGATTGCGGCACCGCACCGGCTCGTGTACACCGCCCGCTCGTGGACCGAAGGCGAAGAAGCCGGCACCACCATCGAGCACACCAACGAACTCACCCTCACCGAGCACGACGGCGCCACCGTCGTGACGTTGCACATCGACATCACGAGCATCGGCCCCAAGGCCAAGATGGCCGCGTTCGGGATGAAGTGGGGCTACAAGGCCCAACTCGACAAGCTCGCCGAGCTGCTGACTCGCCCTGCATGACCGTTACATCGGGGGTCAGACCCCGGATGTAACGGTCAGCGGACTCTTGCCGGGCGGTAGGTGGCGGGGAGGCCGTCGCGGGACAGCACGAGCTGCCACAACTGGTTGCCGCGGGCCCGGAACGAGCCGGCCGAGGCGAGCAGGTAGAAGTTCCACATCCGCCGGAAGCGCGCGTCGTAGGTGGCCGGGAGCTGATCCCACGCGGCGTTGATGTTGGCGTACCAGGCCATCAGCGTGCGGTCGTAGTCGGGCCCGAAGCTGTGCCAGTCCTCGAGCACGAGCTGGCGCTCGTAGGCGCGGGCGATCAACGCCGCCGACGGCAGCATCGAGTTCGGGAAGATGTACTTCTCGATCCACGGGTCGATCCGGGTGGACGTGGTGAGCCGGCCGATCGTGTGCAGCAGGTGCAGCGCGTCGGGTGCGTTGAGGCACCGCCGCACCACCTGCATGTAGGTGCGGTAGTTCTTGTGCCCGACGTGCTCGAACATGCCGATCGAGTAGACCCGGTCGAAGCGCTCGTCGAGCGTGCGGTAGTCGGTGACGCGGATCTCGACCGGGAGCCCGGCGACCGTCGCCCGGGCGAGCTCGGCCTGCTCGACCGACACGGTGACACCGACCACCGTGCACCCGTACTCGGCGGCGAAGTGCTTGGCGGCGCCACCCCACCCGCACCCGATGTCGAGCACCCGCATCCCCGGTTCGAGCCCGAGCTTGGCGGCGATCAGATCGAGCTTGTCGACCTGCGCCTGGTCGAGCGTCTCGGCCGTCGCCCAGTAGCCGCACGAATACATCATCCGCTTGTCGAGCATCGCCTCGTACAGGTCGTTGCCGAGGTCGTAGTGCTGCTGCCCGACCTTCCACGCCCGGCTCCCGCGCTGCTGGTTGGTGACCTTGGCGCGGGCGACGTGGACGAGGTCGCGCGGCGAGCCGAGCTTGCCCATCGCCTGGTGACGGGTGACCTTCTCGATCAGCGTGTCGAGTGCGGCGCAGTCCCACCACCCGTCCATGTAGGCCTCGCCGATGCCGAGCGTCCCGCTGGCGAGGGCCCGGTTGAAGACGCGCTCGTCGTGGATCTGCGGATCCCAGGGCCGGTCGCCGTCGAGCTCGATGTCGGCGTCGGCCAAGAGGTTGGCGAAGCGGGCACGCAGCCGGGACACGTGTGAATTCAAGCACAGCGCCGGCGCGGACCCGAGCGCCGAGCGCAAATGCCGACCGGTTCAGTAGGATTTCGGCATGGACGGCGTCGCTGGCAGCGTGCTCGACCTGATCGGCAACACGCCGATCGTCGACGTCTCGAACCTGTCGCCGAACCCGAACGTGCGGATCCTCGCCAAGCTCGAGATGCAGAACCCGTTCGGCTCGGTGAAGGACCGCATCGCCAAGGCGATGATCGAAGCGGCCGAAGCCGACGGCAAACTCCAACCCGGGCAGACGATCCTCGAACCGTCGTCGGGCAACACCGGCATCGCGCTCGCCGCGATCGCCCGCCTCAAGGGCTACCCGATCAAGATCCTGATGCCCGAATCGGTGTCGGTCGAGCGCCGCCAGATGCTCGAGATCATGGGCGCCGAACTGATCCTGACGCCCGGACCGGAAGGCTCCAACGGGGCCGTCCGGCGGGCGCAGGCGCTGGCCGCCGAGCACCCCGACTGGTGCTTCATCTACCAGTACGGCAACGACGCCAACCCGCGCGCGCACTACGAGGGCACCGGGCCCGAGATCTACAAGCAGGTGCCCGACATCACCCACTTCGTCGCCGGGCTGGGCACGAGCGGCACGCTGATGGGCATCGGCACGTACCTGAAAGAACGCAGCCGGGCGATCCAGATCGTCGCCATCGAACCCCCGCTGGGCGAGCGCGTCGAGGGCCTGCGCAACATGGACGAGGGCTACATCCCGCCCGTGTTCGAGATGTGGGGCGGGCGCGACCTGCTCGACCGCAAGCGCGTCGTGCGCCCCCGCGAGTCGATCGAGTGGACCCGCCGGCTGGTCAACGAGTGCGGCGTGTTCGCCGGCCTGTCGGCCGGGGCGGCACTCGCCGGGGCGGCCAAGGTCGCCGCCGAGATCGAGTCGGGCGTGGTGGTGTTCCTCGTCGCCGACGGTGGCTGGAAGTACCTGTCGACGGGCGCCTACACCGACGACCTCGACGCCGCCGAGAGCAACATCGAGTCCACCATCTACTTCTGAGCGTTACATCGGGGGTCTGACCCCGGATGAAACGCTCAGGTGATGACGCCGACGACGGCCGCGGCCACCACCGCCAGCGCGGTCGCGGCGATCGCCACGCGCCGTTCGGCGCCGCGCACCACCGCCACCAGCACGACGACGGCGAGCACGGCGAGGATCGCCGCGAACTCGCCGAGATCGTCGGGGCGCCCGTCGGCCGGCTCGTTGGCGATCCGCACCAGGTTGCGCACCGCTTCTGCGCCGAACACCGCCGGCAGGGCGGCCTTGCCGACCACCGCCATCCACCCGGTGCGCTGCGCAGCCCACGCCCCGGCCGTGCCGAACACGAGCCCGGCAACGACCCCGGCGAACACCCACACCATCGCCGTCGACGAGGTGAGATTGCCGCGGTCGGCGCCACGGAACACCACGTCGGCGAGGTAGTACGCCTCGACGGCGACGACCAGCAGCACCGTCGCCCCGACCGGAGCAGCGACACGGTCGGCGGCCCAGCGACCGTAGGCGAACGCCGCCGCCGCCCACACCGACGGCGAGTTGAACAGGTTCGCCCACGGATACGGCGCTTCGACCTGGCCCCACAGGTCGAGTGGGCCGAGCAGCAGCCCGGCGACGACCGCCACGGCGAGCCACCGCCAGGCCGGCCGTGCGGGGGCGGCGACGTCGGGCATGGCGACCGGACGCTAACGGCCGATCGGTTGCTCAGCCACGCAGGCCCGCCAGCCGCCGCAGCAGCCGGGCGAGCTCGTCGTCGGTGAGCGGCACGCCCAGCTCGGCGAGCAAGGCGGGGAGCTCGTCGAGCGTGATCGCCCGGTGTTCGGTCGGCGCGCCCGGGCGGCGGACCGTCGCCGTCGCCTCGGTGACGGTGAGGTGCCCGTCGCCGGTGTTGCCGGCCACCATCAGCATGTGCCGGAAGTGGCTGGTGGGGAACGTGCTCGTGTAGTGGTGACCGTGGACGATGTCGACCGGGCGGACCGGCAGCTCGTCGTGGGTGTGGGCGAGCTCCCAGCCGGCCTGGCCCTTGCGGTCGAGCGCCCACGCCCGGCCTGGACCGTCGGCGACGGCCCGCACCCGGAGGTGGCGTCCGGCGTAGCCGTCCTCGGCGCCGTCGACGAGCGCGAGCGAACGCAACAGCGAGAAACCGAACCCGGGGTCGCACAAGCGTCGCGACCCGTCGATCGTGACGACGACCACGGCGTGCGTGCGCGCCGCGGCGGCCGGGTCGCCGACCCTGCCGAGCCGGCGCTCGACGGCGTACCCGAGCCGTTCGAGCGCGGCGGCGAACAGCGTCGCGTGTTCGAAGCAGTAGCCGCCGCGACCGCGCCCGACGAACTTGGCCTGGACCGCGTCGAGGTCGACGCCCGGGTGCTGGTCGAGCAGCACGTCGATGTTGTCGAACGTGAAGGTCCGCACGTGGGCCTCGGCCAGGGCGTCGAGGGCGGCGACCGACGGCGGCCCGGCGGGCGCGCCGATCCAGGTGAGATAACCGTCGAGGTCGAGCCGCTCGACACCCCAGGGATCAGCGCTCACGGGCGGTCACACCGGGAGTTGCACGGCCTTGGGGGCGCGGTGCTCGTAGTCCTCCCACTCCCACTCGGCGCCGAACTGGTCGAGCAGGTCGAGGAACGGTTCGCTCGGCAGCGCCTCGGGGCCGACGATGCCCGGCTTGAACCACTGCCCGGTGGCGATCAGCTCGATCGCCACCGCCGGCATCACCGCGGTCTGCCACACCACCGCCTGATGCCCGAACTCCTTCATCGACCAGGCGTTGTCGACGATGTGGTACAGGTACACCTCGCGCGGTTGGCCGTCGAGCCCGAGGCCCTTGACCCACGTGCCGGCGCACGTGCGCCCGGTCATCTGCTCGCCGAGCGACGCCTGGTCGGGGAGCGTGGCCGCCACCACATCGCGTGGCGACACCTTGACGCCGCGCACCTCCACCGGCTCGGTGGACACCAGCTCGAGCTTGCGCAACGTCTTGAGGACGTTGATGAAGTCCTCACCGAGGCCGTACTTGAACGTCACCCGCTCGACGTCGATCCAGCGCGGCATGAGGATTACCTCCTCGTGCTCGACGTTGACGCACTGCAGCGGCCCGATCCCTTCCGGGAACGTGAACACCTCGGGCTCGCTGAACGGCTCGGTGGTGTACCAGCCGCGGTCGCGCTCGTAGATCACGGGCGGGTTGAGGCACTCCTCGATCGTCGTCCAGATCGAGAACGTCGGGGCGAAGTCGTAGCCCTCGACGACCAGGTCGGCACCGTCGCGCACACCGATCTCGTCGATCTTCGAGAACAGGTGGTCGGCGGCGTAGCGGGCGGCGACGTCGGAGAAGCCGGGCTCGACACCCATCCCCACGAGCGCCATCAGGTTGCGGTTCTTCCACACCGGATGCTCGGCGAACTGGGCGTCGCCCAGCCGCCGGCCGGTTTTCGTGTACGGCTCGGTGGGGTGCGGCTCGGACAGATTCATCGCCATGTCGACGTAGTGGCAGCCGGCCTCGAACGCGCCGTGGAAGATCGGCATGTTGAAGCGCGGGTCGCAGGCGTTGAGGACGACGTCGGCGCGCACCTGGCGGGCGAGGTCGGCGACCGCGTGCTCGTCGGAGGCGTCGACCCAGGCGGCCTGGATGCGCGGCTGGCCGTCGGCGTCGGTGACGTTGTCGACCGTGGTGTCGACCGCGGCCAACGCCTTGTCGACGTCGATGTCGGCGATCGTGATGTGCGCGTACGCCTTGCGATGCGACGCGATCGACACGAATGCCGACCCCACCCCGCCGGAACCGACCACCAGGACGCGCATGGCGCCAGGGTAGTGCCGGGCCGTCAGTCGGTTTCGAGCCTGCGGAACGGA
>JAEZFY010000347.1 GCA_023417265.1 Actinomycetes bacterium
TTTCCGGGGGGATTCCCTCCCGTGAGGCGAGTAGCTAAGCTACTGCCGACGTTGCGGGGCCGCAACCTGCCTACGAAAAAACTTCGACGAGGTGGTGCGACTTGCGCCCGCGCTGCAGCAGGAGGAACCGCCCGTGGAGCCGGTTCAGGGCGCTGAGCTGGGAGTTCGCGTCGAGCGCGACGCCGTTGGCCTTGTACGTCGGCGCGCTCAGGTTGCGCCGCGCGTCGCTGTTCGAGCTCGCCAGGCCGGTGCGCACGAGCACCGCCACGAGATCGTCGAGGTCGTGCTCGGCAAGGCGCGTGGAGGGCACCTCGCGGGCCACCGCGGCGAGCGCGTCGGACGAGGCCGCGGTGGGGTCGCCGCCGAACAACACGTCGGCGGCCTCGTCGGCTGCCCGGGCGGCGTCAGCGCCGTGCACGAGCTCGGTCAGCTCGCGCGCCAGCGCCCGCTGCGCGGCGCGACGCTCGGGAGCCTCACCGTGTTCGGCGATCAGGGCGTGGAGCTCGTCGAGCGGGCGCGTCGAGAAGCGCAAGAGGTACTCGCCGACCGCCGCGTCGTCGCTCTGAATCCAGAACTGACGGAACTGGTACGGCGACGTCTTGTCCGGATCGAGCCACACCGACCCGCCGGCGGTCTTGCCGAACTTGGTGCCGTCGCTCTTCAAGAGCAGCGGCCACGTGAGGCCGTGGGCGGCGGCGCCCGACGTGCGCCGGATCAGGTCGATGCCGGCGGTGATGTTGCCCCACTGGTCGGAGCCGCCCATCTGCAACTCGACCCCGTGCACGGCGTGCAGATGGCGGAAGTCGTTGGCCTGCAAGAGCATGTAGCTGAACTCGGTGTACGAGATGCCGACCTCGCTGGCGAGCCGGTTCTTCACCGACTCCTTGGCCATCATCTGGTTGACCGTGATGTGCTTGCCGACGTCGCGCAAGAAGTCGAGCAGCGACGTCTCGGCGGTCCAGTCGGCGTTGTCGACGAGCGTCGCCTGGTACGGCCCGGGTTCGAAGTCGAGGATCCGTTCGAGCTGGCCCTTGATGCGTTCGACGTTGTGGGCGAGTTCGTCGCGGGTGAGCAGGTTGCGCTCCTCGGACTTGCCGCTCGGGTCGCCGATCATGCCGGTGGCGCCCCCGGCCAGCGGGTTCGGGCGGTGCCCGGCGAGCTGCAGCCGGCGTAGGCCGAGCTGACCCATCAGGTGCCCGACGTGGAGCGAGTCGGCGGTGGGGTCGAACCCGACGTAGGCACCGAGCGGGCCCTGCTCGTCGGTGGCGGCGAGGCGTGCCCGGAGGAACGCCCGGTCGGTCGAGTCGTGGATGAGGCCCCGCGCCTCGAGGTCGTCGATCAGGTCCATAGCGGACTCGATGATGCCAGTTCAGCTCGCTTCCCACCACGGACCATCGGGCCACGAGCCGCGGCCCTCCCAGATCAGGACGAGCCCGCCGTCGGGCGAGGCCGTGTTGACCGGGTACAGCCCGTCGATGTCGTTGATCGGCCCGGTGGCGTCGGGGTCGGGGCACGGATCGGCCACCGCACCGCCCGGCGTCGACGGGTTCGGGCAGGCGCGGCCCTCGAGGAACGCCATCTTGCGGGAGATGTAGTCGGCGGCCGCGTAGGCCCCGCGGCGCGACATGTGGATGCCGTCGGACGAGAACCACTGCGGGCGGTCGTGGGCGTAGCTGGCCCAGTCGGCGATCGCCAGCTCGGGGTAGCGCCCCGAGGCGAGCATGTCGCGGAGGGTGTCGTTGTTGCGGGCGTACACCTCGGCGTAGCCGACCACCGAGTTGTACGTGACGTTGGCGCGCAGCGTCACCCACACCACCCGGCGGTAGCCGAGCGAGCGGGCCAGCCAGATCGTGCGGTCGACGTCGCTCTGGAAGTCGCGGTCGCCGTCGTCGTAGCCCGCGGCCTGGATCAGGACCTCGAACGCGTCGCCGTGGCGGGCCACCACCTGGTACGAGGTTTCCGGCACGGAGTCGTCGTAGTTGCGGCACGACGTACTGACGCGCCGGCGGCACGACGCCAGGGCGAGCGTGTGGTCGAAGCCCTGGACGGCGTCGATCGACCCGTACGACTTGATCGCCAGCCAGGCCGAGTCGCTCGTGAGCAGCGTCGGTGTGGGCAACGTCAGGCGCCTGGCCGGGGTGTCGCTCGTGGCAGCCCGCCCGGGCTCGGCCGCGTGGGCGGCCGTCGCCACCGAGGCCGTGAGCACCAAGGCAACGGCGAGACGGCGGACGAGACGAGCCGGCACGCGCCCAGTATCACGCAATCGTGTGGCCGGCGGGGTGCGCGCGACGGCGCCGCATGACGAGCGTGACGATGCTGCCGGCGACCGCCAGCAGGGCGCCGACGAACTGCAGGATCACCCCGATGCCGATCGATGCCGACGCCCCGTCGAGCTCGTACCGGGTGGCACCGTAAGCGATCGCGACGAACACGCCCGAGAAGAACACGCCGATCACGGCGAGCACGAGCATGATGATCGCGATCGCGAGGATCCGTCCGGCCGCCAGCATCGCGATCGCCAGCGTGGCGAGCAGACCGACGCCGATCACGGCCAGCACGCCGGGCATCTCGAGCTTGGTCATCGAGTCGCCGGCCACCGCGAACAAGCCGATCTGCTCAGTCGAGGCAATGCACTCGAAGTCCTCCTCGACGCAGTAGTAGTTCCCGAACCCGTTGACGTCGGCGCCTCCGGGCGGCGTACCGGTGACCCACGGCAAGATGCACCCGAGCACCACCAGCGCGGCCGCGACGAGCACCATCGACGCCCCGACGACGGCCCGCGGCCGGCGCGGGTTGGCGGGCGCGGCGGGCGCTGATGGCGCGGCATAGCCG
>JAEZFY010000027.1 GCA_023417265.1 Actinomycetes bacterium
GCACTGCGCTCCGCCCCTTCGGCGCGTCAGGCGGCGGGCGCGAGCTGCTGTTCGCGACGCGCGTAGGCCCACCCCGGGCCACGCAGGACGAACCCGGCCCGATCGCGCCAGTTGTCGGAGCGGCGCACGTCACGGGCCAGATCGGCGAACTCGTGGTAGGCGATCTTGAGCGGGTTGTACGTCGAGATGTTCTTCGTCAGGCCGTACTTCACCCGCCGCACCTCGGGCGCGAACGTGCCGAACAACTTGTCCCACACGATCAGGATTCCGCCGTAGTTCTTGTCGATGTACTGCGGGTTGGCGCCATGGTGCACGCGGTGGTGCGAGGCGGTGTTGAGCACCCGTTCGTACGCGGGCGGCAGCTTGTCGATCGCTTCGGTGTGGATCCAGTACTGGTAGAGCAGATTCAGCTCGCCCGCCTTCTGGGTCATCAGCGGGCCGAAGCCGAGCAACGGCATCGGGGCGAACACCCAGTGCGTGAGCACACCCGACCACGGCTGGCGGAGCGCAGTCGAGAGGTTGTAGCGCTGCGACGAGTGGTGCGTGACGTGGTGTGCCCAGAGCAGGCGCACCTCGTGCATCCACCGGTGCTCCCAGTAGTACAGGAAGTCCCACAGCAGCATCGCCCCGCCGAACGCGGCCACGCCGCCGCCCACCCGGGCGGCCGTCCCGCGGCGCTTGCCGAGCGATCCGACGTTGGCGATCCGGCGCCGGAACACGAACTCGTCGAAGCCCTTGTACACGGGTGCCCAGACGAGCCGGTTGAGCGCCAGGCTGCCCGCCAGCGCGGCCAGGCTGGCCGCCGTGTCGCGGGCCTCGTAGCCCACTGGCACGAGCGGGTCGGCGGGCAGCGACGGGTCGCTCAGCTCGTCGCGGGTGGCGGTGTCGAGGTCGCCGAACTCGCGGGTCGGGACGTTGCGGAGCTTCCAGTACTCGCCTGCCAGCGTCGCCGCGAACCCGGCGAACACGACGCGTTCGAGCCACTTCTGGAACGTGTCCTGTGGCTGCCCCCCGGCCATGCCGAGGAGTGTACGAGCGTCAGGCCCGCTCACCGATCTCGAACGCAGCGAGCTTGCGCGAGCCGACGACGAGCGCGAGCGCGACCGCGAGCACGGCCATCACGGCGGCCGCGGGTGTGTTCAGGTCGGCCGCGAACCACTCGTGCGAGATCGCCGCGTCCGCCACCCCGAGCGCGTACTGGCGAACGCTCAGCCACGCCAGCCCGCTGAACAGGTTGGCGAGCACGCCTTCCCACACGAACACGTAGATCAGTCCGGCGATCAGGGCCCGTCCGGTGACCGCGCTGAGCGCCGTGAACAGCACCGTGTACACGATCGCGGCGACGACCGCGGCCAGTGCCAATCCGGCGACGACACCGCCCTCGCCGGGCGACCCGGTGATGATCCACGCGGTCGCCACCGTGGCGGGAACGGCGAGCACGACGGTGGCCGCCGCGGCCACGACCGCTTTGACGACCAGCACGCGCGCGCGGTGGATCGGCTTGCTGAGGAGGAACACGATCGTGCCGTCCTCGATCTCCGAGCCGATCGCAGTCGTGCCGAGCACGAGGGCGACGAGCGGCAGCAACAGGGCGAGAATCAGCGAGCCCACCAGGTCGATCGCGAACTCGGCCCGGTTCGTCGTGTCGTACTCGTCCGAGAAGCGGAACGTGATCGCGATCACGACCGGGATCAGGAGCACGAGCGCGACCGCGGCGGCGCGCTTGCTGCCGAGCAGGAGGCGGGCGGTGATGGTGGCGATGACGCTCATCGCTGCGTGCGTCCCGGCGTCAGGTCGCGCGGCGTCCGCGTCGTGTTGACGAGGTAGGAGAACACGACTTCGAGCGAGTCGTCGGCGGGTTCGAGGTCGTGCAGGTCGGCGCCGCTGGTCAGCAGCACGCCGGCGATCGCGCTCGTGAACGCCCCGAAGTCGGACGTCTGGATCTGCAACCGGTCGCCGCTGAACGCGACCGAGGTGACGTCGCTGCGTTCGACGAGCGCGGCGGCGACGCGGCGATTGTCGCTCGACCGGATCGTGAACGCGTGCGGGCGGTCGGTCATCAGCCGGCGGATCTCGCGGTACGGGCCGGATGCGGCCAGGCGCCCATTGATGATGACGCACACCTCGTCGGCCAGCGTCTCGACGTCTTCGAGGATGTGCGACGAGAACACGATCGTCTTGCCCCCCGCGCCGAGCGCTTTGAGCATCGCCGTGAGCTGCAAGCGCTGACGCGGATCGGTGCCGTTGAACGGCTCGTCGAGGATCAACACGTCGGGGGAGTGGACGAGCGCGGCGGCGATCTTGGCGCGCTGGCGCATGCCCTTCGAATAGCCGCCCATTCGGCGGTGCATCGCCCCACTCATCTCGACGAGTTCGATTGCCGCCGTGGCTGCCGTTTCGGGGTCGGGGAGTTCGTGCAGGCGAGCGCTGGCGACGGCGTACTCCCACAGCGTCAGGAACGGGTACACCGACTCGCGTTCGGGCACGAGACCGACGTGGTGGAACATCTCCGTGTTGCGCCACGCGGCTTCGCCGCGGATCGACACCTCGCCGTTCGACGGCGTCAACATCCCCGCCATCATGTGCAGCAGCGTCGACTTCCCGGCGCCGTTCGGCCCGAGCAGCCCGGTGACGCCAGGGTGGAACTCGAACGTCACGTCGTTGACGGCGACGACGTCGCCGTACCACTTCGAGACACCGCGCAACGACACCGCCCCGCGAGGCGCGGACGTGGCCGCCTCGGAGGCCGCGGTGCCGGGTGGCGGGGGCGCCAGCGGGCGCGGCGGCAACACTGGTGGCGGTGGGCCCGACGGCGGCGGCAAGGCGTTCATCAGATCGTGTCCCGGTAGCGCCGGACCGCGAACGCGACCGCGATTGCGACGTGGACGAGGAGCGCCGCGATCCACAGCACACCGGGCAGTTCGGCGGCTGCGATCTGGTCGCCCGGCCCGTCGGCGAACTCCATCGGGCGAACCGCCGGCATCGCGTCGAACATCACGAACGTCACCGCCCGGGCGACGTAGATCGGCGACAGCAGCATCACGACGCGGGCCGCGCTGAGCGGCAGCAACTGGGTCACGATGCCCGTCGTCATCAACGTCAGCAGGAACACGCCGAGAATGCTCACGAGCGCGAACGCGCGGCCCTTCGTGAACGTCGCGATCAGGATCGCGATGGCGGCGAACTCGGCGCTGAACAGCACGGCCGACACGACGATCGCCGGCAGGTCGCTGACGTTGTCGGCGAGCCACGAGCTCTGGTCCTCGGCGCCGAACCAGTTGCCGAGGAACATCAGCAGCTGCGGCACGAGCGTCAGCATCTGCAAGCCGAGCGTGAGCGCGCCGACCTTGGCGAACACGTAGTCGGAGCGTTCGATCGGACGCGAGAAGTACAGCGGCAAGGTGTTGTTCTTGCGGTCGTTGCCGACCAGCTCCGACGCCATCGCAGCGACGAACAGCACGAGGATCACCTGAACGAACCCGTAGTACTCCTCGGGGGCGACGAACTCGAAGCCCTCACCTTCGCCCGGCCCGAACACGAGCGCCCGGAGCGCTCCGAACACGAGCTGGATCAGGGCCGGCACCATTGCGAACGCCACCAATGCGAAGGCGATCACCTTCGGCCACGCCCCGCGCCCGATCCCGAACGTGTTGCGCAAGCTGAGTGCGGTCAGCGAGCGCACCGCGTACCACCGGCCGAGCCGCGGGCCGTCGTAGTTGCGGTAGCCGAGGTCGTAGATCTCGCCCGTTCGGACCGGACGGTTCACGCGGCACCCCCGTCGTGTGCAGGGGCGGCCGGGGCGGCCCGGAACAGATCGGTCAGCGTGTGCCGCTGGCGGGCGACGCGCACGAGCGGCAGTTGCAGCTCGGCCACGTGTGTCAGCACGGCCCGCTGCACGCGGCCCGGTTCGGCACCGTCGACGCGCACGATCACGTCGTTGCCGACCAGCTCGGCCGGCAGGCCGGCGTCGACGAGCCGCGTCCACAGCAGCTTTGGGTCGCGGTCGACCTCGACGACGAGCACGCCCGACGTGCCCGTGAAATCGGTCAACGCGCCGGCCTGCACGAGCCGCCCGGCGTCGATCACGACGAGTGCCGTGCACACGCTCTCGATTTCGCCGAGCAGGTGCGACGACATGATCACGGAGATGCCGAACTGCGATCCGGTGCGCTCGATCAGGCTGAGCATGTCGTCGCGACCGTTCGGGTCGAGCCCGTTCGTGGGCTCGTCGAGGAACAGCAGCTTCGGATCGTGCACGAGCGCTTGGGCGAGCTTGACGCGCTGCTTCATGCCCGTCGAATAGCCGCCGATGTGGCGGTAACGCTCCTCGAACAACCCCACGTGACGCAACGTCTCAGCCGTGCGTTCGCGTGCTTCTTTCGGAGGGAGGCCACTCATCCGCGCCATGTGCATGACGAAGTGGGTCGCCGACATGTCGGTGGGCAGGCAATCGTGCTCGGGCATGTAGCCGATCAGCTCGCGGATCGTCAGCCCGGCCGTTTTCGGATCGTGGCCGAGGACCCGGGCCTCGCCGCGCGTCGCCGGGATCAGCCCCAGCAGGATCTTCATCAACGTGCTCTTGCCGGCCCCGTTGGCGCCGACCAGCCCGACCACGCCAGCCGGGACGTCGGCTTCCAAGCCGTCCAACGCGAGCACGCCCGGGTACTCCTTCGTCAGGCCGCGCAAGCTGACGACTGGCGCGCTGAGGTCGGACACGCCCGACATCATGACCGATCAGCGCGCGTCGCGGCGTGCAACCCGCCGCACAACCCGCCAGCTCACGGCCGTCCATCGGTATGGCCGATTTCCGCTAGGAGAATGCTGTCGGGCGGGGCAGGATGATGACGTGACGGACTACCTGATCGACCCCGAGCGCTGCTGGCGGGCCGCCCACAGCCGCGACGCGAGGTTCGACGGGATGTTCATCCTCGCCGTACGGACTACCGGCATCTACTGCCGGCCGAGCTGCCCGGCAACGACACCGAAGCGCAGCAACGTGACGTTCTTCCGCACCGCCGCAGCGGCCCAAGGCGCCGGCTTCCGGGCGTGCAAGCGGTGCCGGCCCGACGCCGCCCCGGGCACGCCCGAATGGGACGTGCGCGGCGATCTCGTCGGGCGAGCGATGCGCTTGATCGCCGATGGTGTCGTCGACCGCGACGGCGTCGACATGCTCGCCCGCCGGCTCGGCTACTCGACCCGGCACCTGAACCGAGTGCTCACGCACGAACTCGGGGCCGGTCCGCTCGCCGTCGCCCGCGCCCAGCGCGCGCAAACCGCGCGAACGCTGATCGAGACCACCGCGCTCGGCATGGCCGAGATCGCGTTCGCCGCCGGGTTCGGCAGCGTCCGCCAGTTCAACGACACCGTGCGTGAGGTGTACGGCCTGAGCCCGCGCGACCTGCGCGCCCGGGGCGCGGTGGCGTCCGGCAATCCGGGCAGCAGCGTCGCCGTGCGGCTCACCACGCGCCCGCCGTTCGCAGCCGCCGATCTGTTCACGTTCCTCGCCGCCAGAGCCGTTCCCGGCGTCGAGTGGGCCAACCCGGCCGGGGCCGGCCCGCGGTACGCCCGGGCGCTCGACTTGCCACACGGCCACGCCACCGTCGACGTCACGATCGGCGGACCGACACACGTCGTGGCCGAACTGCGGCTCGCCGACTGGCGCGATCTGGCACCGGCGGTCGGGCGCGTGCGGCACCTGTTCGACCTGGACGCCGACCCGGTCGCTGTCGACGCTGTGCTCGCCGGCGACCCGACGATCGCCCCGTGCGTCGCCGCCGTGCCCGGCCTGCGTGTCCCCGGCTCGGTCGACCCGTTCGAAACACTCGTCAAAGCGGTCGCCGGGCAGCAGGTATCGGTTGCCGGGGCGCGCACCGTGGTCGGCCGGCTCGTCGCTCGGCTCGGCGCGCCGCTCGCCGTGGAGCATCCCCACCTCACGCACGTGTTCCCGACACCCGAAGCGTTCGCCCGCGCGGCGCCCGACATCTTCCCGATGCCTGCCGCCCGCTCGGCGACGATCCGGAGCGCGGCGGAGGCCGTCGCCACCCGCACGGTGACGTTCGACGCCGAGCGGGGAACCGTGCGCGAGCAACTGCTCGCCCTGCGCGGGGTCGGCCCGTGGACGGCCGACTACGTGCTGATGCGCGGGCTCGGCGATCCCGACGTGTTCTTGCCCACCGACCTCGGCGTCGTCCATGCCCTCACCGCGCTCGGCGGGCGACCCGACCCCGAGCGATGGAAGCCGTGGCGTTCGTACGCCCTGCACCATCTCTGGCACACCCTCAGCTCCGGCACGCGCGCGAGCGCACTGTGAAAGGCCGCCCCATGACTGCACCCGAAACGCCCCCCGACCAGCTCGTCAGCCGCGCCGTGCCGAGCCCGATCGGCACGCTCCACGTCACGGCGACCGCCTCCGCGGTCGTCGAGATCGCGTTCGCCGGGCGGCCGGCGCGCGGCGCCGATCACCCGGCCGCACACCCCGTGCTCGACGCCGCGGCAGCCCAGCTCGCCGAGTACTTCGCCGGTGCGCGCACGGCGTTCGAGCTGCCGCTCGCTCCGCCCGGCACGGCGTTTCAACAGCTCGCCTGGGCCGAACTGCGGGCGATCCCGTACGGGAGCACGATCAGCTACGGCGACCAGGCGCTGCGTCTCGGCGACCCCAACAAGGCCCGCGCGGTCGGGGCGGCGAACGGGCGCAACCCGATTCCAATCGTCGTGCCGTGCCACCGGGTGGTCGGCAGCAACGGCAAGCTGACCGGGTTCGCCGGGGGGGTCGACGTCAAGCAGTGGCTGCTGGAGCACGAGCAACGCGTGCTCGGCGCGCGCCTGTTCTGAGCCGCGACGGTGGGCGGCCCCCGTCAGGCGCGGTTGCGGGCCCGGGCCTGCTGCTCGCGGCGGGCGCGGGCGGCCGCCTGCTTGGCCTGCTTGGCCTCGGCCCGCTTGGCCTTGAGCTCGGCCCGCTCGGCCTCCGAACGGGTGTCGGTGTCGATCGGCTTGGGCAGCGGCTTGGCCTCCGCCGGCGGCAGTTTGACGAGCTCGTCGTGCTTCAGGAGATCGCGGATGATTGGCGCAGCGGGCGCCTCGCCGGCCACGGTGGAGGCGAGCATCAGCTGCACGATCGGCAACCCGTGGCGCTCGACCAGGCCCGGCAACACGTCGCGCAGCTCGTCGCTCGAGGGGTGCTCGGAGTGCTCGCCGAGCTGCTCGATGCAGTCGGCGAGCGCCTTGTCCGTGAGCAGCAGAGCGATCGACTCGAGCGTGCCGTCGAGCCGGCCGGCCTGGGCCGCGCCGCGGATCGCGTCCGGGTCGGGGGTGTCCCCGCTCGCCGCGCCGACGAGCCCGTCGAAGACCTCGCGGTGCTCCTCGGTGAGCGCCTCGACGGCGGCGACGAGTGTGTCGTCGGGAACGTTGCCGACCGTGCGGTCGAGCAACCCGAGCGACTGGAGGCGGGTCTTGGCCTGATTCACGGCCCTCGACGCTACCGGTCGGGGCACGACTACCGTGGCGCTGTGACCCCGGAACAGGCTCGCCTGGCGATCTCGCTGCTCGACCTCACCAACCTCGACGACCGCTGCACGGTCGACGCGATCGACGCCCTGTGCAAACGCGCGGTCGAGCGCGGCGTCGCGGCGGTGTGCGTGTGGCCCGACTTCGTCCGCCAGGCGGTGGCACGCGTCGACGGCAGTGGCGTCGGTGTGGCCACGGTCGTCAACTTCCCGACCGGCGACGAGCGGCCGTACGCGGTCGGCGCCGTCACGGCCTGCGCAGTCGACGACGGGGCCACCGAGATCGACGTCGTGTTGCCGTACCGAGCGTTCGTGGGCGGCGACACGGCGTGGGCGCTCGACGTGCTGCGGGCGGCACGCGTTGCCAGTACCGGCACGCACCTCAAGGTGATCCTCGAAACGGGCGAACTGCCCGACCAGGCCACCGTCGCGGCCGCGGCGCGCCTGGCGATCGACGCCGGTGCCGACTTCGTCAAGACATCCACCGGCAAGTCGGCCGTGTCGGCCACGCCCGAAGCGGCGGCGACGATGCTCGACGTGATCGCCGCCACCGACCGCTCGGTCGGGCTCAAGCCGTCTGGCGGCATCCGTACCGCAGCCGACGCCGAGCTGTACCTCGACCTGGCCCGCGCGCGGCTCGGCGACGGCTACCTCACCCCGGCGACGTTCCGCTTCGGCGCCAGCTCTCTCCTCGACGCCCTGCTCGCCGTGTGACGGTCAGCCCTCGCGGATCAGGCCACCGAAGTGGCCGGCGGTGGTCAGCTGATCGGTGAAGTCGGGGTCGTACGCCTGGGTGGGGTTGGCGCGGATCGCGGTGTCGAGGGCGTGCGCGTCGGCGCCGACGAGGATCCGCCACTCGCCGGCCCGCACCCCGTCGAGGATGATCGTCGCCGCCGCCGCGGCGGACGTGGGCGCGGCGTGCTCGAAGGCGTCGACCTGCAGGGCGACGATGTTGCGGATGTCCTCGTCGGACGCCCCGGAAATGTCGACCCCGCGCTTGGCGTAGGCGTCGCGCGTCTGGGCAATGAACTCGTCGCTGACGTGCTTCGGATCGATGCCGGCGGCGAGCATCGAGTTGGCCATGATCGCCGTTCCGATGTGGCCGGGCATCACGACCGCCGCAGTGAGGTGCGGCGCGTTCATGCGGAAGTCGACGATCAGCGCCTCGGTGAACCCCTTCACGGCGAACTTGGCAGCGCTGTAGCAGGTGTGCGGGCCATGCGGCCCGAGGCACGCCCACATGCCGTTGACGCTCGACGTGTTGATCACCTGAGCCCGCTCGGCCGCCAGCAGCATCGGCAGGAACGCCCGCGTGCCGTTGAGCACGCCGCCCCACGTGATCGCGAAGGTGCGGTCCCAGTTGGCTTCGTCGTCGCGCACGATCGATTGGCCGCCGCTGACACCGGCGTTGTTGAACAGCAGGTGGACGATGCCGGTCTCGAACTCGGTGGCGACGTGGGTGGCGAAGGCGTCGAGATCGGAGCGCTCGGCGACGTCGGCCACGCACGCCGTGAGTCGGGCGCCGGGCGCGGCGGTGGCCGCGGCGAGCTCGAGCGTGGCGTCCATGTGCTCGCCGGAAAGGTCGCAGATCGCCACGTCGGCACCCGCCGCGGCGAGTTGGACGGCGAGCTCACGGCCCATGCCCGAGCCGCCGCCGGTGACGATCGCGGTCAGGCCGGCGAAGTCGGTGATCGGAGCGGGCGCAACGGCCCCGTCGGCGGTGTTCATGGGCCGCCATCATTCTCGGCGCCGGCGCGGGCGGGCGAGTCAGGGCCGATTCATGCCGGCGCGGCGCCGCCGGTGACGGCGACCGCTTCCAGGCGCTCCCAGCCGTCGGCCGTCCGGCGCCACAACCCGACCACCCACTCGGCCTCGCCCGTCAGTTCGGCGAACGGCTCGGCGAGCTCCGTCGCCATCGCCGCGAGCCGTTCCATCTGCTCGCCGTACGACAAGCTGAGGTGCAGCCATGCCTTCGGGCGCACCGGATCCTCGTCCGACCCGACCGGCGCCACCGTCGGATCGTCGGCGAAAGCGCCGATCAGCGCGTCCATCCACGCGGCCTCGACGTGCAGCCCGACCCACTCGTCGTTGGCCTGCAGCTCGAGTGTCGCGGCCTCGACCCACCGCGTCCCGTCGAGGCCAGCCGGCACCGCCGTGTCGCACGCCGCCCGCAGCGCCGCCCGGGCGGTGTCGACGTGTTCCGGGAGGCGGCGGAAGAACCCGGTCAGGGACACGTGCGGTGGGTACTCCTGGGCCGTCGTGCTCGCATCGGCTGCCGACACCGCCGCCCAGAACTCGGCGCAGCGGGCCCCGAGCAGGCCCCCCGGCTCGGCGTAGACGATCAGTTCGTGGAGTTGGTCGGCCATGTCGCTCACCGCTACCTGACTGTACGGTGTCGGCCGGGGGCTGCGCCGGTGAGCGACCGGGCGCGAACCGCCGACCAGCAGCGACGCGACGAGAGGATCGACATGTCCGACCAGGCACCCGACGCGACGATCGAGGCGCTCGCCGACGAGCGGCGCACGTTCCCGCCCTCGCCGGAGTTCCGGGCGGCGGCGATCCTGACGGACGACTCGCTCGGCGAACTGGCAGCGGCCGGCGACGAAGCGTTCTGGGCCACCCAGGCCGGTGAGCTGCTCGACTGGGCCGAGCCATGGCACACCACGCTCGAGTGGGAGCTGCCGTTCGCCAAGTGGTTCGTCGGTGGCAAGCTCAACGTGGCCGAGAACTGCCTCGACCGGCACGTCGCTGCCGGGCTCGGCGACCGGGTCGCGATCCACTGGGAAGGCGAGCCCGGCGACAGCCGCACGATCACATATTCGGAACTGTTGCGTGAGGTGCAGCGGTTCGCCAACGTCCTGATCGGCCTCGGCGTGGGCAAGGGCGACATCGTCAACATCTACCTACCGATGATCCCCGAGGCGGCCGTGGCGATGCTCGCCTGCGCCCGCATCGGGGCGCCGCACAGCGTCGTGTTCGGCGGGTTCTCGGCCCAGGCGCTGGCCGACCGCATCAACGACGCCCAAGCGAAGCTGCTGATCACGGCCGACGGCGGCTACCGGCGCGGCGACGTGTTCCCGCTCAAGGCAGCCGCCGACGAAGCGCTCTACCAGACCACCACGATCGAGCACGTCGTCGTCGTCCAGCGCGGCGGCAACCCGGTCGAGATGGTGCCCGGCCGCGACCACTGGTACCACGAGCTGATGGCCACCGCCGCGGCCGACTGCCGCGCCGAACCGCACGACGCCGAAGACCTCCTGTTCCTGCTCTACACGAGCGGCACGACCGGCAAGCCGAAGGGGATCATGCACACGATGGGCGGCTACCTCACCCACGTGGCCTACACCCACAAGTACGTGTTCGACCTGCAACCCGAGTCCGACGTGTACTGGTGCACGGCCGACGTCGGGTGGGTCACCGGGCACAGCTACATCGTGTACGGCCCGCTCGCCAACGGGGCCACCCAGGTGATGTACGAAGGCGTGCCGAACTTCCCCGACACCGACCGCTTCTGGGCGATCATCGAGAAGTACGGCGTGACGACCTTCTACACCGCCCCGACGGCGATCCGCACGTTCATGAAGTGGGGCCCCGAGGCGCCGGCCAAGCACGACCTCTCGTCGCTGCGTCTGCTCGGCAGCGTCGGCGAGCCGATCAACCCGGAAGCGTGGATGTGGTACCACGCGCACATCGGCGGCGGACGCTGCCCGATCGTCGACACGTGGTGGCAGACCGAGACCGGCGGGATCATGATCAGCCCGCTGCCGGGCGTGACCACCACCAAACCCGGCTCGGCGACGTTCCCATTGCCCGGCGTCACGGTCGAACTGATCGACGAGAACGCCAACACGGTGACCACCGGCGGCGGCTACCTCACGCTCACGCGCCCATGGCCGGGCATGCTGCGTGGCATCTGGGGCGACCCGCAGCGCTACCTCGACACGTACTGGGGCCGCTTCGAGGGCCGCTACTTCGCCGGCGACGGAGCGCGCTACGACGACGACGGCTACATCTGGCTGCTCGGCCGTGTCGACGATGTGATGAACGTGTCGGGCCACCGGATCTCCACTGCCGAAGTGGAGTCGGCGCTCGTGTCGCATCCGGCGGTGGCCGAGGCCGCGGTCGTCGGGGCCGACGATGCGACCACCGGCCAGGCCGTGTTCGCCTACGTGATCCTGCGCGGCGACGCCGACGTGTCGCCCGCCGAACTGCGCGACCACGTCGCCCACGAGATCGGCGCGATCGCCAAGCCGAAAGCGATCTTCATCACTCCTGACCTGCCCAAGACCCGTTCGGGCAAGATCATGCGGCGCCTGCTGCGCGACGTCGCCGCCGGGCGCAACCTCGGCGACACGACCACGCTCGCCGACGCGAGCGTCGTCGACGAGCTGCAACGCCGGGCGTCCGACGCCGCCGGCGACTGACCCAACCGCCCGATCGCCCGTGGCGCACTCAACCCCGTCGCTGCGCGTGCCGATACCGCCAGCATGGACGGTGACGACCGCGGGGCGGACGGCTTTGAGTTCAACCTGACGCGAGTCCTCGAGTCGCTCGACCGCAAGCCGGCGTCGCTCGCCGACTTCAGCGCGCTCGCCGACCCGCCCGCCAGCACTCCCGCCGAGCCGGAACCGCTGACGATCACACCGGTCTCCGACGAACCGGCCCCGCTCGCCCCACTACCGACCCGGGTCCCGAGCCAACGCGCTCGCGGCCAACAGCAGACGCGATCCGCGCCGCGCCCGGCGCGCACGACGACGGAAACGCCCGAACCGGTCGAGCCACTGCCTACACGCACGCCCGCCGCGGCCGTGGTCGCCGAACGCCCACCGCTGGCGCGGCGCACCGTGTTCGACGACGTCGCCTCCGGCGAAGCTCGCGCGGCGCTGCATCGTGTGCCGGTCGACACCAACGTCGCCGTCGCCGCGGCCGGCATCCCCGTACTGCCGGCACCGACGCTGCCGCCGCCCGGCCCGACCCCGCCGCCGTCCACCACTGCTTCCCCGGCCGATCCGATCACGGCGATGCCGACCGCCGCCGACGTGCGCCAGTTCCAGAGCGCCCAGCGTCGGCAAGCGCGCAAGAACCGCGAGGGCCGGGTGATGGGGCGCGTGGTGCTCGTCTTGATCCTGTTCACCACGGCGATCGCGATGGCGCTCACGGTCGGCCGCGACTATCTCTTCAGCGCCGGCTGGCCCGACGAACTGGCTCCGCTCGTCACCGACGTCGAGTCCGCCGCCGGAGCGAGCTTCGCGACGCCGCTGACGCTCGTCGACCAGCCGCCCGCCGAGTACGCGGCGACCGCAACGGAGGTCGTGCTCGGCAGCGACCCGGCTGGACGGCTGGCCGTGTGGCGGGCGCTCGGCATCGCCAGCGGTGCGGTCGATCCGGCGGCGCTCGGCGGCGAGCTGGCGGCGTTCTACCCGGCCGTGTACGACCATGAGGCGAGCACGATCGTGCGCCTCGAGGGCAGTTCGGTCGATCTGCGGGCGATGCTCGCGGTGGCGCTCGACGAGCAGCTCGCCGGTGGGCGGGACGCCGGATCGCTCGTCATCCTCGGTCCGGTGTCGCCGCTCCCCGCGACGGCTCCCGATCTCGGATCGGTCGCGCTCGCGCCGAGCGGGCCGCTGACGCCGCCAGTTGGCGCGATCGCGGCAGCCGAACAGATCGTCGCCGACCCGGCGTTCACCCCGCCGACGCTGCCCGGCGCGCCCGTCGATCAAGCCGCCGACATCGACCTCGACATCGACCTTGCGTCGCTGGCGCTGCCGTTCGCCTACCAGCGCGCGGCGGCCGAGCAGAACGCTGCCTTGTTCGCCGAGGGGCACGCCGCGCCCTCCGGCCAGGTCGTTCCCCTCGCACCCGAAGCAGCGCTGCTGCCCGGCGACACGCCGCTCGCCGCCCCGGCCGCGTTGAGCCTCGACGAGTGGACGCTGGTGTGGCGCAACCGCCTTCCCGCCGAGTCGGTCGACACCCTGCTCGCCGCCACCACCGCCAACTCGGTGCGCACGTTCGAGCGCGGCGGGAGCACCTGTGTCGGCGCCGTGTTCGAGGCCGGCAACGAGCTGTTCGCGGCCGCGCTCCTCGCCGATCTCGGCCGGTGGGCCGCCGCCGGCCCCGGCGAAGCTCAGGCAACGGTGAGCCAGGTCGCCCCAACCTACGTCCAGCTCGTGGCCTGCGACCCCGGCGCAGTCCGGCAGCCGCTCGACCGGGTCGCGGTCGACGCCGTCGTCGCCCGCCGCGCGGCGC
>JAEZFY010000017.1 GCA_023417265.1 Actinomycetes bacterium
CGGTGACGGTGTACTCGGTGGCCGCCGGCAGCCGGTCGGGCGTGTCGCAGGCGCCGGTGGCGGGGTCGCAGTCGGGGGCCGGAGGGACCACTTCGAAGCGCGCCGTGCGCGTCCCGATCCAGCGCCAGCGCCCGGCGACCTGTGGTTCGAGGGTCACCGGCACGTCGACCGCGTCGAGTTGTTCGAGCGTCGCCAGCGGCACCATCGGCTGGTCGAACGTGACCGACAGGAACGGGGCCGTGGCCACCTCGCCCTCGGGCTGGTAGCGCGGCACCATCAACGGGCCGGCGGCCGGCGCGGTGGTGTCGGGTGGCGGATCGACCGGTGGCGGGAACGGCGTGTCGATCGTCGCTCCGGGCACCGGCGGGCCGAGCCGTTCGGCCGGGAAGTTCGTGTCCGCCGCGTCGTCGGCGGGCAGGTCCCACGCGGGCAGCCGCCCGAGCGCGGCGTCGATCTCGCCCGGTTCGAGCGGTTCGCCGGCGAGCACCGGCACGGCGTCGCCGACGAGCGCCACCGGTTCGGCTTCCGTGAGCACGACCTGCGGTTCGGCGGGAGTGGTGGCGCGCGGGGCGGTGATCACCGTGGTGGTCGTACCATCCGGCGCCGTCGTGCCGGGCGCGGACGTACTCGGCGACGCCGAGTCGCGGGTGCACCCGGTGACGAACAGGCCCACGGCGAGCACGCCGGCGACCACCCGCCGGCTCACGCCGGCCCCCCGAACATGCGGCCACACTACGCCTGACATGCCTGTTGGACGTCCGGATCGCCCACTCGGTTCCCCCGCGTCGGCACGTCGCGTGGATCGGTTGGTCGGGCGCGCGCGTGCATGCCAGGCTGGGACGATGTCCGATCTCGACGCCGTCAACCTCGTGCTGCTCGTGTTCCGCGTGGCGATCGGCGTGACGTTCATCCTGCACGGCTACAACAAGGTCAAGAACGGCATCGCCGGGACCGCCGGCTGGTTCGGGACGATGGGCATGCGGCCACCGCTCGTGCAGGCGTGGATGGCGGCCACCACCGAGATCGGCGCCGGGGCACTGCTCGTCGTCGGCTTCCTCACCCCGCTCGGCGGTGCCGGCGTGGTCGGCACGATGCTCGTGGCCTGGGTGATCGCCCACCGCAAGAACGGCTTCTTCATCTTCCTGCCCGGCGGGGGATGGGAGTTCGTGATGGTGCTGCTCCTCGTCGGCATCACGATCGGCACGATCGGCCCGGGCGAGTGGTCGCTCGACGACGCGTTCGGCCTCACCGACGACCTCACCGGGGCGAACGGGCTGTACCTGTCGGCCGGGCTTGGCCTGCTCGGCGGGGCGGCCCTCCTGGCCACCAGCTGGCGCCCCCCGGCCGCGCCCGCCGACTAGGTGTACCCGGCCGTCCGGTCACGTTGGGCACCGATCTGCATAGGCTCGCAGGGTGAGTGGCGACACCATCCTGATCGACGATCTGCGCGTGCTGTGCGTGATCGGCGCACTCCCGCACGAGCGCGAGGCCGCCCAGCCGCTGCGCATCGACCTGGCCCTCACGGTCGACCTGCGCGATGCCGGGCGCACCGACGAACTCGACGACACGGTGCACTACGGGCTCGTCGCCGACCAGGTCGCGGCGATGGCTGCCGAATCGAAGTTCGTGCTGCTTGAGCGGTTCGCCGCCGAGGTCGCCGACATCGCCCTCGCCTTCGACCGCGTCGAACGCGCCGAGGTCACCGTCACCAAGCTGCGCCCACCGGTCGCCACGCAACTTGCGAGCACCGCCGTGCGGATCACGCGCACCCGCGCCGAGGCCACCTCGAGACCGTTGCGTGCCCACACCGCGATCGTCGCCCTCGGCTCGAACCTCGGCGACCGCGAGCAGTACCTGCGCCTGGCGGTCGCCGAGCTCGGCAACGTCACCGCCGTCTCCGACGTCTACGAAACCGAGCCGGTCGGCGGCCCCGACGCCCAGGGTGCCTACCTCAACATGGTCGCTGTCGTCGAGACGTCGCTCGACCCGTTCGCGTTCCTGCGCCGCTGCCGCCGGATCGAAGCGTTGGCCCTGCGCCAGCGTGTCGTCCACTGGGGCCCGCGCACGCTCGACGTCGACGTGCTGTTCTTCGACGACATGCGCATCGAGTCACCCGAGCTGGTCGTGCCGCACCCGCGCATCGGCGAACGCCGCTTCGTGCTCGCCCCGCTCGAACAAGTCGCCCCCGACCGGGTGCCCGCCGGCTGGGACGCCGCGCTGCCCCCCGCCGCGGTGATCCGCCGCGGCCCGCTCCACCCGTGAAGCCGCTACACGCCGGCGGCGCGCTCGAAACGGCGCACCTTGGCGGGGTAGTGGCAGCGCCCGAACTCGGGCTGCTGGCGCACCACCAGATCGAGCAACTCGTCGTGCTGCTCGGTCTCCTTCCACGGCAGGGCGATGTACAGCGGCAGGCCGAACCGGCGCAGCTCGGCGAGGTTCGAGTAGACCCGCCGCTGGTACACGTAGCGCTGCTCCCACGGCCAGTCGGAGGGCGCGAACCCGGTGCCCGGGTCGAGTACGCAGCGCTCGCGCAGGCCGTAGCGGTCGGCGTCGGCGAGGCGGGCCTCGAAGAACTCGACGATCGCCTGCACCGGGTCGCCGGCCACGTGCTCCATCCGCCGCGGGTCGGGCCCCGACAGGAACGGCAGCACCACCGGGGCGCCCGTGTCGGCGGCGACCTGCCACATCGCCTCGGTCTGCATCCCGTCGGCGGCGTTGATCACCGTCGCCCCGTGCGCCAACGCCAAGCGGGCGACTTCGGGGCGCCACGTGTCGACGCTGAGCGGCACGCCGAGCGTCGCCAACGCCGGCACGATCGGAGCCAGGCGTGCCCACTCGGCCTCCCACGGCACCACGGTGGCGACGTCGGTGCTGCCCTGCCCGCCGAGGTCGATCCCGTCGGCCCCGTCGGCCAGCAGGCGTTCGGCGCGGGCCAGCGCAGCGGCCGGTGTGGTGGCGATCGAGTCGTCGTTGAGCGAGTCGGGGCTGGCGTTCACCACGCCGTACAGGAACACGTGGGGCGAGGGTAATGGGCGCGGTCCGCAGCTTCCCCGCCTGCTCGGTCGCCGAGGCGCTCGCCGCCAAGCACGGGCGCACCGTGTCGGTGTGCATCCCGTGCCGCGACGAAGCCGGCACGGTCGGTTCGCTGGTCACCGCGATCCGCCAGCAACTGGCCGGGCCCGGCGGGCTCGTCGACGAGCTACTCGTCGTCGACGACCGCAGCACCGACGGCACCGCGGCGGTCGCCGCCCGCGCCGGCGCGCGGGTCGTGGCGATCGACGACATCCACGCCGCACACGGCGTCGGATGGGGCAAGGGCAACGCCCTGTGGGCCGGGCTGATGGCCAGCCACGGCGACATCGTCGTCTACCTCGACGGCGACCTCACGAGCTTCGCCGCCGACTGGGTCGCTCACCTCACGATGCCGCTGCTCAGCGACGACTCGATCGCGCTCGTCAAGGCCCACGCCCACCGACCGACCACGATGGGCGGCGGCGGACGCACCACCGAGCTGGTCGCCCGCCCGTTGATCTCGCTGTACTTCCCGGAGCTCGCCGGCCTGCACCAACCGCTCGCCGGCGAGTACGCGCTGCGCCGCTCCGTGGCGAGCACGCTCCCGTTCGTCGAGGGGTGGGGCGTCGAGATCGCGCTGCTGATCGACATCGCCCGCCGCCACGGCGCCGACGCGATCGCCCAGGTCGACGTCGGCATCCGCGAGCACCGCCACCGACCGCTCGAGTCGCTCGCCGTGCAAGCCGCCGAGGTCACCGCCACCGTGCTCGCCCGGGCCGGCGTGCTCGCCGAACAACGCCCCGTCCTCCGCCGCCCCGACGGCTCCGAACTCACCCTCAACACCTGGGAACGCCCGCCCCAAGCCGACTAGCCAGCCCGTGCACCGATGAGAGTGCCAGACACTCGCCGGGCACGGCTCGCGTGGCGCGGCGAAACCCTCGGGAGTTGTCAGGGGGCGAAGACGATCGGGGTCCAGCGGAGGATGTCGGTGCGCTCGTCGGCGAGTTTGCTGCCGACCACCTCGAGCCGCAAGAGATGACCCGAGCCGGCGGGGACGCGCTCGACCAGCGTGTGCGTGAACTCGATCAGGTCGCCCTCGAACGCCGGGCCGACGTGATCGCAGCCGTCCCACGCCACCACCTGGGCGAGCCCGGGCAACATCCGCGTCAGCGACGCCTGGGCGAGCCCCTGGACGTGCCCGCCGTACACGAGCCGCTGCCCGTTCGCCGTGGCGGTGTGGTCGCGGTGCACCGCCGCCTGGTTGAACGTCAGGCGCGCGAACGGCGCGGCCAGGTCGACGTGGTCGCGCAGCGGGTCGGGGCGCGCCTCACCGAGTTCCCACGGCGTGCCCGGCAGGCCGCTCAGGTCCCATGCCGGCGCGGCGTCGGCGAGGTCGGCGAGCGGGGTCGGGTCGGACGGGCCCGGGATCGCGTCTTCGTGTCCGGGCAGGTCGGGGCCGGCGCCACGGATCAGGGCGCAGCGTTCGAACTGCACCAC
>JAEZFY010000180.1 GCA_023417265.1 Actinomycetes bacterium
CTGGACGACGTCGGGGCAGTTCTGGCACGACAGCGACATGTACGTGACGAACTCGTACGAGCCGGGGAGGTTGCGCACCTGTTCGGCCACCTGCTCGGTGACCTTGGGCGGGTGCCCGCCGACGTGCAGCAAAGCGAGCACGAGCGACGTGAACTCGTGGCCGAGCGGGATGCCAGCGAACGTGACACCGATGTCGGTGCCGGTGCGCTCGATGCGGAACGTCGGGGCGCGCTCGGCGGTGCCGTCGAATCGCACGCTGACGAGATCGGACAGTTCAGCGATCTCGCCGAGCAGCTCACGCAGCTCGCCCGACTTGGCACCGTCGTCGAGCGTGGCGATCAGTTCGATCGGGAACTTGAGGTTGGTGAGGTGTTGACGGAGCGCGGTGGAGAGGTTCGTATCGAGCATCGTTCGTGTCCTGGCTTGCGAGGTTCGTGGCGGGGTTGGGCTGCCGTAGCGGAGGGAGACGCGCTCAGCGACTCCCTCCGCTCGGACGAAGCATTCGTAGAGATTCCGAGCTGGATCGTTCGCTCGCAAGGCAGGCGAACGATCCAGCCGGAAGATCAGATCTTGCCGACGAGGTCGAGGGATGGGGCCAGCGTGGCCTCGCCCTCTTCCCACTTGGCCGGGCACACCTCGCCCGGGTGGGCGGCGACGTACTGGGCGGCCTTGACCTTGCGGACCAGTTCGGCGGCGTTGCGGCCGATGCCCTCGGCGGTGGTCTCGAGGAACTGGATCACGCCGTCGGGGTCGACGAGGAACGTCGAGCGGTCGGCGAGGCCCGAGGGGCGCAGCGTGTCGAAGTTGGTGGAGATCTGGCGGCTCGGGTCGCCGAGCATGGCGTACTTGATCTTGCCGATCGTCTCGCTGGTCTCGTGCCACGCCTTGTGGGTGAAGTGCGTGTCGGTCGAGACCGAGTAGACCTCGACGCCCATGCCCTGCAGTTCGTCGTAGTAGTCGGCGAGGTCGCCGAGCTCGGTGGGGCACACGAACGTGAAGTCGGCGGGGTAGAAGAAGAAGATCGCCCACTTGCCGGCGACGTCGGCCTCGGACACGTCGACGAACTGGCCGTCCTTGAAGGCGGTGGTGCTGAACGGCTGGATCTTGGTGTTGATCAGGGACATGTATCTGCTCCGTGGGGTCGTGTGTCGTGTCGGGGTGTACAGGTGGTCCCCGGGGGGACGCCATCGACCATAACGGCGGATTCGCGATACAGCAAAGTGATTGATCCGATGATTTCGATAGTCCCTGACTATCGTGACGTTGGCCTCTGGACAGTGCCCCGAGGTGGGACTAGACACGTCTGCTACGACCGTTGCCCGCCCGGGCAGAGTGGAGGTGGACCGTGTCCGAAACCGGTAGCGAGAGCGAGAACCCGGTCGTCCCGGCACCCGAGCCCGAACCGGCTCGGCGGCCCCGGCGCAACCGCGACTGGTGGCCCGACCAGCTCGACTTGCAGGTCCTCCACCAACATTCGCCGCGGGCCACCCCGGCGCCCGACTTCGACTACGCGGCCGAGTTCGCGAGCCTCGACGTCGAGGCCCTCAAGCGCGACCTCACCGACCTGATGACCGATTCGCAGGAATGGTGGCCGGCCGACTTCGGGCACTACGGCGGGCTGTTCATCCGCATGTCGTGGCACGCGGCCGGTACGTACCGGATCGCCGACGGGCGCGGCGGCGCCGGCGACGGCGCACAGCGCTTCGCCCCGCTCAACAGCTGGCCCGACAACGTCAGCCTCGACAAGGCCCGCCGGCTGCTGTGGCCGATCAAGCAGAAGTACGGCCGCAAGATCTCGTGGGCCGACCTGCTCGTGTTCACCGGCAACGTGGCACTCGAGTCGATGGGGTTCACGACGTTCGGCTTCGGCTTCGGCCGCGAGGACGTGTGGGAGCCGGAGGAGATCTTCTGGGGCCCGGAAGACACGTGGCTCGGCGACGAGCGCTACGCCACGGGCGACCAACGCCAGCTCGAGGGTCCGCTCGGCGCGGTCCAGATGGGCCTGATCTACGTCAACCCGGAGGGCCCCAACGGCAACCCCGACCCGCTCGCCTCGGCCCACGACATCCGCGAGACGTTCGCCCGGATGGCGATGAACGACGAGGAGACGGTCGCCCTGATCGTCGGCGGGCACACGTTCGGCAAGTGCCACGGCGCCAACACCGCCGACCATCTTGGTCCCGAGCCGGAGGGCTGCCCGCTCGAGGCGCAAGGGCTCGGCTGGCACAACCGCTACGAGACGGGCAAGGGCGAGCACACGCTCACGAGCGGGCTCGAAGGGGCGTGGACGAACCACCCGACACAGTGGGACAACGGCTTCCTCGACAACCTCTTCAAGTACGACTGGGAGCTGACCCGCAGCCCGGCAGGGGCGCAGCAGTGGACGCCCACCGACCCGGCTGCCGCCGGCGACGTGCCCGACGCCCACATCCCGGGCAAGCGCCACGCTCCGATGATGCTGACCTCCGACCTGGCGCTGCGCTTCGACCCGATCTACGCGCCGATCGCGAAGCGCTTCCACGAGCACCCCGACGAGCTCGCCGAGGCGTTCGCCAAGGCCTGGTTCAAGTTGCTCCACCGCGACATGGGCCCGTTGTCGCGCTATCTCGGCCCGTGGGTGCCCGAGCCGCAGCTCTGGCAGGACCCGGTCCCCGCCGTCGACCACGAGCTCGTCGGCGACGCCGAGATCAGTGAGCTCAAGCAGGCGCTGCTCGACTCGGGTCTCACCACACGGCAGCTGGCGCTGACAGCCTGGGCGGCGGCGGCCAGCTTCCGGCACACCGACAAGCGCGGCGGTGCCAACGGTGCCCGGCTGCGGCTCGCCCCACAGCGCGACTGGGCGGTCAACGAACCGGCCGAGCTGGCGTCGGTGCTCGCCACGCTCGAACAGGTGCAGGCGGCGTTCAACAACCGCCAGCAGGGCAACGTGCGCGTGTCGCTCGCCGACCTGATCGTGCTCGGCGGCTGCGCCGCGGTCGAGCACGCGGCTCGCGAGGCGGGCGTCGAGCTCACCGTGCCGTTCGCGCCGGGGCGCGGCGACGCCTCGCAGGAGCAGACCGACGTCACGACGTTCGACGTGCTCGAGCCGCACCACGACGGGTTCCGCAACTACCTCGAAGCAGGCGAGAAGCTGGCCCCGGAAACGCTCCTGCTCGACCGTGCCAACATGCTCGCGCTGAGCGCGCCGGAGATGACCGTGCTCGTCGGTGGCATGCGGGCGATGGGCCTCAACCACGGCGACACGGCGCACGGTGTGCTCACCGAGCGGCCCGGCGCGCTGACCAACGACTTCTTCGTCAACCTGCTCGACATGGCCACCGAGTGGAAGCCGGCCACCACCGGCGAGCACGTCTACGAAGGTCGTGCCCGTGGCACCGGGGACGTGCGCTGGACGGCCACCGCGGTCGACCTCGTGTTCGGCGCCAACTCACAGTTGCGTGGGATCGCCGAGTACTACGCCGCCGACGACGCCCGCGAGGTGTTCGCCAACGACTTCGCCGCGGCGTGGGCGAAGGTGATGAATCTCGACCGCTACGACCTGTAGCGGCGCCCTACTACCCTGCCGCGGCATGGCACAGCTGTTTCTCGGCGGGGTCGGCGACCCGGTCACCCACGACCGCACCGGCACCGACGGCGAGCACCTGGTCACGCTCAAGACCGAGACGTTCACCACCCACGGCGTAATCGTCGGGATGACCGGGTCGGGCAAGACCGGGCTCGGCGTGGTGCTCATCGAGGAGGTCCTCCGGGCCGGTCTGCCGGCGTTGCTGATCGACCCCAAGGGCGATCTCACCAACCTCGTTCTCACGTTCCCGAACTTGGCCCCGGCCGACTTCGAGCCGTGGGTCGATCCCGGCCAGGCGCAGGCGGCCGGGCAGTCGACCGCCGAGTTCGCCGTGGCGCAGTCCGAGCTGTGGACGAAGGGGCTCGCCGGGTGGGGGCTCGACGGGGCGGCGATCGGTGCGCTCCGCGCCGCCACCGATCTGACGATCTACACGCCCGGCTCGAAGTCCGGCGTGCCGCTCAACATCGTCGGCTCGCTGCAGGCCCCCGACACCACCGACGACGAGGTCGTCAGCGACGAGATCGAGGGCTACGTGTCGGGCCTGCTGGCGCTCGTCGGCATCGACGCCGACCCGCTGGCGAGCCGCGAGCACATCTTGTTGTCGAACCTGATCCATCACGTGTGGGGGCTCGGCAAGTCGCTCGACCTGGCGGGCCTCGTCGGCATGGTCGGCGACCCGCCGATCCGCAAGCTCGGCGTGTTCGAGCTCGACCAGTTCTTCCCGCAGGCCGAGCGGATGAAGTTGGCGATGCGGCTCAACGGGCTGCTCGCCTCGCCGGCGTTCGCGGCGTGGAACGCCGGCGCCGACCTCGACATCCAGTCGCTCCTGTACACGCCCGACGGGCGCGGGCGGTGCGCGATTGTCACCACCGCGCACCTCTCCGACGACGAGCGCCAGTTCGTCACGTCGCTGGTGCTCGCCAAGCTCGTGACGTGGATGCGCAAGCAGTCGGGCACCACCGACCTGCGCGCCCTGCTGTACATGGACGAAGTCGCCGGGTATCTGCCGCCGACCGCCAACCCGCCGGCGAAGAAGCCGATCATGACGCTGATGAAGCAGGCCCGGGCGTTCGGTGTGGGGGTCGTGCTGTCCACCCAGAACCCGGTCGACATCGACTACAAGGCGCTGTCCAACGCCGGCACGTGGATGATCGGCAGGCTCTCCACCGAGCGCGACAAGGCGCGCCTCTTGGAGGGCCTCACCTCGGCCGCCGGGGGGATCGACATCGGGGCCGTCGACGCCACGATCTCGGGCCTCGCCAAGCGCGAGTTCGTGCTCCGCGAGCCCGGCAAGGACGCCACCAGGATCATCACGTCGCGGTGGGCGATGAGCTACCTGCGCGGGCCGATGACCCGCGACCAGATCGCGCTCGTGTCGCAGGTGTCGGTGCCGGCCACCGCCCCGGTCAGCGCTCCGGACAGCGCCCCGACGGCGGCCCCGCTGGCCCCACCGTCGGCGCCCGCCCCCGTCACCGACGCGCCCGCCCCACCGAGCGCCGACCTCGCCCACGACGAGACGCTCGTCATGCCCAAGGTCGCCGACGGCACGGTGGTGCGCTGGATCGACCGCGCCGCCCCGTGGCTCGGCGAGGTCGGCGGCTCGTCGACCGCCGACCGGTTCGAAGCGGCCGTGGTCGCCCGGGTGCACCTGCGCTACGACGAGGACAAGGCCGACCTCGTCCACGACGAGGAATACGAATGCGTCGTCTATCCGCTGCCGGAGACGGCCGACGCGAGCCGGGCGATGGCGGTCGACTACGACGCCCGCGATCTGCGCGACACCGCGCCCGACGGGGCGATCTACCGGCTCCCGGCGGCACCGATCGCCACCAAGTCGTTCCTCACCACGATCGAACGCGGGCTCAAAGATCAGCTCGCCCTGCGGCGCACGCTCGACGTGCCGTTCAACGCCGAGCTCAAGCTGTACGGACGCCCGGGCGAATCCGCCGAGCAGTTCGAGGTGCGTTGCCTGCAAGCCGCCGACGCCAAGGCCGACGCCGAGCTGGCCAAGCTCAAGGACACCTACGCGGCCAAGCTCGACCGGCTCCGCGAGCAGCACGCCACCGCCTCGGGCCGGGTCGACGTGCTCGAAGAGGAAGCCCGCGGCAAGCGCAACTCGGAACTGCTGTCGACCGCCGGGTCGATCCTCGGCGGCCTGTTCGGCGGGCGCTCACGCGGGAGCGTGCTCGGCAAGCTCGGCACCGCCGCCGGACGGCGCGGCCCCCACCGGGCGGCCAACGAGCGCGTGTAGGTGGGCGCGGGGAAGGTCG
>JAEZFY010000246.1 GCA_023417265.1 Actinomycetes bacterium
AGCCAGCGCCGCACCGTGCTCGGTGCGGTGACGTCGAAGCGCTCGTAGGCCGCGTCGTTGCTGAGCCACACGTGCCCGGCGCCGAGCAGCCGGGCGAGTGGGGCCACGGCGGCCGGCTCGAGCGTGCCGTCCTGGACGCGGTCGTCGAGGGCGAACAGCAGGTCCATTGCCGCCGGCGAGCCGAGCGGGAGCAGGTCGCGGGTCACGAGGGGGCTGGCGGCGAGCCCGGGGAGCGGTTGGTCGACGGTGTAGCCCCAGCGGAAGGCGCCGAACTCGAGCCCCGGCAGTTGCAGGACGCGAGACGTCGGGTCGTCGAGCGCGGCCGCGGCGGCCTGCCAGGCGCTCGGCGGGTGCTCGTCGCGCGACAGCACCGGGTCGACGAGGTCGCCCGTCCACAGTGCCGGCAGGTTGACCACGGCCAGCACGCCGACGAGCGCGGCGGCCACACGATCGGCAGGTACGCGGGCGCGTCCGCGGGGGAGCGCCTGCACACCGGCCCCGAGCGCCAGGGCCAGCCCGAGCACGGCCACCGGAACGGCCCGGGTGCTGCTGCGCAGCGCCAGGGCGAGGCCTTCGTCGCTGTCGCCGGTGAGCAGCCGCAGCAACGGCGAGCGGTCGTCGATCGGGTGCACTCCAACCGCGAGTACCAACCCGGCGGCCACGAGCAGGGCCGCGAACCGGCGGTGGCGCCAGCGCACCCACGTCAGTGCGAGCAGGCCGAGCACCGGGATCGCGAAGCTGATCAGCAGCGTCAGGCTCGACGACAGGTACGGCAGCGCCGCGCTGGTGGTGGGGCCGAACCGGTCGCGCACGTAGAACAGCCAGTAGCCGAGGCTGCGCCAGACCTCGGTCGAGGTGGCCGTGAACGACACGTCGGCCAGCGACTCGGAGTAGGGGAGCACGTCGGCGCCGTGGCCGCCCTGGATGACGAGCATCACCGCCCACCATGCCGACACGCCGCCGGCCAGCACGGCGGTGCGCCCGGCGACGCCGAGCGCGGCTCGCCAGCGGACGTCGCCGAGCCAGGTCGTGTGGACGAGCCACAGCACCGGTGCCGGCACGATCATCGCCAAGGCGGTGGCGTTGACGGCCCCGACGGTGAGCACCACCAGGGCGAGCGCGGCCGGGTCGCCCCACCGGGCCAGCCGTGACGGGGCGTCGGCGCGCCGGGCGGCGCGGATCGTGAACCCGACGATCCAGCCGAGCCCCGCCCACGGCAGCAGCATCACCGACGTGCGTGAGGCGTAGGGCAGCACGTACGGGGACAGCTGGTAGACGAGCGCCGCGGCCAGCGCCGGGGACGGAGCGAGGCCGAGCAGACGGGCGCACCACCGCACACCGAGCCCGGCTGCCACGAACAGCGTGCCGACCCACAGCCGATGAGCGACCCAATCGGGCACTCCGAGCGTGTCGAACAGCCAGAACCACGGCCCGGCCGGCCACAGGTAGGCGATGTGCTGGTGCGGCACCCAACCGGCGAACTGGCGCGGGTCGAACGTCGTCGCCGCGTCGGCGAGGAAGCGCCCCGGATCGAGGTACAGGTAGAGCTTGCTGTCGGCGGGCATGCGTCCCGGCGCGGCCGCCAGGAGCGGCACGTAGGCGAGCGCCGCGAGCAGCGCGGCACCGCCCGAGCGCCGCACGCCGGCGGTCACGGGATCGCGCCGAAGACGCCGTACAGCGCCGTCAGCACCGCCAGACCGGCGCCGCAGGCGACCATCGTGAGTGACCACAGCTGGTCGTCGCCGGCGTCGTGACGCAGGGCCGGCTCGACCGTCGCCGCGTCGTGTTCGGCGGCGTGCAGTTCGCGCCGCTCGACGTACCACTTGGCGGCGCCGATCAGGAGTGGGAAGGCGGTGAACAAGAAGCGCGGGCGGGCGGTCACCGTCGCCGGTGTCAGCATCAGCGACAGCACCGTCCACGAGTAGGCGTAGATCGGCCAACTCAGGCGCGCCCGCCAAGCCAACCACACCAGCAGGATCGTGGCGGCGACGCTGATCGCCGTGATCGTGTCGGTGGGCGAGGTGGCCGGATGGATGATCGCTTCGGCGGTGTTCTTGACGGCGGTCCAGCCGAAGCTGACGCCCTCACCCCACGCTTCGCGCTGCACACGGAACCACACGCCTGGCTCATCGGCGTGGGTACCGACGTACAGCTGGAAGGCGAGGAACCCGAGCGGCGCCAGGGCCGGAGCGATCAGCGCCCGCCATTCGCCGCGTTCGCGGATCGCCAAGAACGCCGCCACGGCACAGGCGACGACGATCGCCACGCCGTTGGGGCGGGCGGCGGTGGTCAGCGCGGCGAGCACGCCGGCTGCCACCCACTCGCGCTCGTGGAGCATCAGCAGCGTCGCCGCGGCGAGCGTGATCATCAGCGCTTCGGAGTAGGCGAACGAGAAGACGAAACTGCCGGGGAACACCGCCGCCAGCACACCGGCGGTGTGACCGACCCGCGTGCCGAACATCCGTCCGGCGAGCACACCGATCAGCACAACGGCGACCAGTCCGAGCAGGTGGTTGAGCGTCAGCACGGCGACGACGTCGCCGAACGGGAGCACCGCGTCGGCGGCCCGGCCGAGCATCGGGAAGAGCGGGAAGAACGCGGCGCGGGCCTCGTTGATGTGGTACGTCACGTCGGCGGGCACCTCGCTCGGGTAGCCGCTGCGGACGATGTCCATGTACCACTTGCCGTCCCACGAGGTGAGCACGTCGAGCATCGGTCGCACCGCACTGCCGCTGGTGAGGTTGCTGTGCGGGTCGCCGGCGGTGCCGTTGGTGAGGGCGATGTTGTTGTCGACGCGCAGCTCCGACGCCACGACCGCGGCGCCGACGAGCACGCACAGCCGCGACACGACGTACGCCGGGAGGACGGCGATCAGCATCTGCCACCACGGTGTGCGGCGGATCAGGGCCCAGCGGCCCGTGGCGGAGTCGACTCGGGCGGCGGACGTCATGCGGGGCCCGATGGTAGCGACGACCGTCCGCTCAGGGCCGCGTCACTCGACCCACATCGTCGCCGGCCAGACGGTCCCGTTTACCGCGCAGGCCAGTTGCTCGCCTTCCGGCGTGGTGCGTTCGCACGCGCCGTGGACGCCCTCGGCGAACACCTGCATCCACATCGTGTGCGACATGAACACGTATGTGGCGGACTCGTTGATCCGGCGGACCACGTCGCGGTAGCGCTCGACGCGCCGTTCGGCGTCGGTGGTCGCCTGGGCGTCGAGCATCGCCTGGTCGCGCTCGGGGTCGCACAGCCGGGGGAAATTGAGCGACAGGTCGCCGATCGACCGACACGACAGCCACACACCTTCGGTCATCGGCTCGACCGCGCCGAACCCCTGCCAGATCGAGGCGTTGTACTGGCCGAGCGCGGTCTGCAAGATGTGCTCGTCCTGGAGCAGCTCCTGGCGGTCGACGTTGAACGCCACGCTCCAGGCGTCGGTGACGAGGTCGGCGATGCGGGTTTGCAGCACGCTCGGGCCGGTGTGCTGGTACTCGATGTTGATCTTGCCGTCCGAGCACGTGGGGCCGCCGGTGATCGGGTTGATCTCCGAGCCGCGTTCGGCGCAGTAGGCGGCGGCGAGGGCGACAGCCTGATCCGGGTCGTCGCCGGCCTGGCGCACGTCGGGGTTGAAGTACGGCGACTCGGGGATGAACATCTGGTCGGCGGCGCGCACGACGCCCTGCCCGATCAGGGTGATGTACGTCGACCGCGGGGTCGCGTAGGCCAACGCCTGACGGACCCGTAGGTCGTCGAATGGCGGCTTGTCGGCGTTGGTCATGAAGTACGTCTCGTCACTGGCATCGTTGAGCATCGTCGTGTAGCCGGGGTCGTCGCGGAACTCGAGGATCGCTTCCGGTTCGACGGCGTGGAACACGTCCAGTTCGCCGGCCCGCAACAGGTCGCCGCGCACGGACGCGTCGGAGATCGGGAGGAACTCGACGGCGTCGAGGTAGACCTCGCCGTTCCACCAGTCGGGGTTGCGTTCGAAGCGTGTGATCGAGTCCTCGCTGCGGCTCACGAACCGGAACGGCCCGGTGCCGACCGGCTGCTGGTTGAGCATCGGGTCGAGTTTGGCGGCCTCGACCCATGTCGGCGAGGCGATCATCCCGAGCTGCGACGCGATCGCCGACGGCCAATACACGTTCGGTTCGGTGAGGTGGAAGCGTACGGTCAGCGGGTCGATCACCTCGGCCGCGTCGGCGCCGGCGTAGAGCGTCCGCATCGCCAGGCCGACGAGCGGATTGTCGTACTGGGCGGCGAAGTTGTAGCGCACGGCCTCGGCGTCGAGCGGTGTCCCGTCGTGGAACGTCACGCCGTCGCGGAGGCCGACGTCCCACGTCAGGTAGTCGTCGCTCGGGGTGAACGCGCGGGCGAGGTACGGCACCGCCCGGCCGGCGGGGGTGAACTCGGCGAGCTGGTCGAACACGGCCGCGGCCATTGCCAGGCCCGGCGCCGCGGTGAGCGCCGAGGCGGTCGGGTTGAGCCCGTCGACCTCGGCCTGCATCCCGAACCGCAGCGTGCCGCCCGACGTCGGCTCGGGTGCGCTGTCGGGCGCCAGTGTGACCACGACCGGCTGCCGGGCCGTGCCCTCCGGCGCGGTCGCCGCCGAGTCCGCCGTCGTCGGG
>JAEZFY010000037.1 GCA_023417265.1 Actinomycetes bacterium
GCCTTGGGCTCCTCGAACGGGTCGGCGGGTGCGCGCGTGGGGGCCGCCGCCGCGTCGGCACCCGGCTGCTCGGGCACGGACTGCTCGGCAGTGGCCGGCTCGGGGCTGGCCGGGTCGGCGCTCGCCGGTTCGCGCCCGGACGACGTGCGCCGCGGGCCGGCCGCAGGCGCTTGTTCGCCGGTCGGCGCAGGCTCGCTTGCCGGTTCGGCAGCCGCCGGGGTCGGGCTGCCCGCCCCGTTGGCCTCGCCGTTGCGCCCGCCGGTCTTGTCGAGGATCTGCTCGATCAGCGTCGCCTTGGTGGCGCGTGCGGACGATTTCACACCGAGCGCGGTCGCGATCGCGACGAGCTGGGCCTTGTCCTTCGACTCGAGGACGGACTGTTCCAGTGCATTGGCGGCCACGTTGACCTGCTCCCTCTCAGGGTTCCCGTACGGGAATGGGGGTGATTCGCGTTCGTCGCCGCGAAGGCAACAGAACCACGCAAGAATTGCTCGAAACCCGGTCGAACGAACGCAGGACGGGTCTCAACGACCCCGACATACCCCGCCGACCCGGAAACGGCGACCCGGAAACTCCAGGCGAGCGCCACTGTATCCCGCCGAGTTACGACCGTGCAACCTCGGCGCACCGGGAATCGAACGCCCGTTCCGCGGGAACGCGGTACGGGGGTGCGCTCAGACGCCGATCCGGGCCACCGCGCGCACGAACTGCTGCACCGCGGCGAGGTCGTTGGGCAGCTCGGCCGTGCGCTCCGGCAGGTCGAACAGGTCGGCGAGATGCGCCGGGAGTTCGGGGCGGACACCGGTTGCTCGGGCGACGGCGTCGGGGAACTTGGCCGGGTGAGCGGTGGCCAGCGTCACCACCGGGCGCGCGACCAACTCACCCGCGAGTCGATGCGCGGCGGCGGTTCCCGTGGCGGTGTGCGGGTCGATCAGCATCCCGGTCGCGGCATGCACGCGAGCGATCTCGGCGAGCGTCGCGTCGTCGTCGACGCGGCAGGCGCGGAACGAGCCGCGGATGTACTGCTCGAACTGATCGGGCTCGACCGCCAGCGCGCCGGAGACCGCGAACTGGTGCAGTTGTTCGTGCGTCAGGCCCCCGTCGCGGCCGTTCATCTCGAACAGGAGCCGCTCGAAGTTCGACGACACCTGGATGTCCATGCTCGGGCTGAGCGTGGGCACCACGACGCGGGCGGTCATGTCGTTGGCGGTGACGAACCGCGGCAGGATGTCGTTGGCGTTCGACGAGATCACGAAGTCGGCGATCGGGGCACCCATCCGCCGGGCGATCCACCCCGACAGGACGTTGCCGAAGTTGCCGGTGGGCACCACGAACGTCACCGGCGGGTCGCCGGGGCCCGGGGCGAGCGCCCGGCTGGCCGTCACGTAGTAGACGACTTGGGCCATCACCCGCGCCCAGTTGATCGAGTTGACCGCCGACAGGCGCAGGTCGTCACGGAACCGGGCATCGGCGAACATCGCCTTCACCAGCGCCTGGCAGTCGTCGAAGGTGCCGTCGATCGCCACGGTGTGGACGTTCGGGCTGGCCACCGTGGTCATCTGCCGACGCTGCACGTCGCTCACCCGGCCGGCCGGATAGAGGATCACGATGTCGACGTTGTCGCACGCCTTGACGCCATCGATCGCGGCCGACCCGGTGTCGCCGCTGGTGGCGCCCACGATCGTGACGCGCTCGCCGCGCTGGCCGAGGACGTGATCGAACAGGCGCCCGACGACCTGCAGGGCGATGTCCTTGAAGGCCAACGTGGGCCCGTGAAACAGCTCGAGCAGGTGTTGCTCATGGTCGAGCGCGGCGAGCGCGACGAGTGGCACGACGTCGGCGTGCCGGAACACGGGTGTGTCGGCGTCGGGGCCGGCGTACGCGGCGGCGCAGATCTCGGCGAGCACCCCTGCGCCGAGCTCGTCGCCGACGTACGGCGCCATCACCGCCGCGGCGATCTCGGCGTAGCCGCGCAGCCCAGCGAGGTCGGGCAATGCCGGCCAGGTGGCCGGCACGTAGAGCCCACCGTCGCTGGCGAGTCCGGCCAGGAGCACGTCGGCGAAGCCGAGCTCGGGTGCGTCGCCGCGGGTGGAGACGTAGCGCATGTCAGGAACCGACGACCCGGATCAGCGAGCGGGTGCGGCGCACGGTGGCCAGCTCGCGCAGTGCCCGCACGGTGGCCTGGACGTCGGCTTCGCGGGCGGTGTGGGTGATGAACACGAGCCGGGCCTCGGCGTCGAAGCCCTCTTGCTCGGCGGCTCGGATGCTGACGCCGTGCTCGGCGAACACGCCGGTGACGTCGTGCAGCACGCCCGGCTCGTCGGCGACGTCGAGCCCGATCAGATACTCGGCGGTGGTGTCGTCGATGCTCTTGATGCGCGCCTTGGCGAACGTGCCGAGCGCGCCATGAGTCTTCTTGGAGAGGTTGACGGCGGCGTCGATCACGTCGCCGAGCACGGCCGACGCAGTGGGGTCGCCACCCGCCCCGCGGCCGTAGAACATCAGCGAGCCGACCGCCGCGCCCTCGACGAACACGGCGTTGTAGGACTCACGGACGCTCGCCAGGGGATGCTGCCGGGGGACCATCGCCGGGTGCACGCGCACGGCGATCTCGCCGCTCGCGGCGTCGCAGTCGGCGATGCCGAGCAGCTTGACGACGTACCCGAGCCGGCGCGCCACGGCGATGTCGTCGGCGGTCAGCCCGGCGATTCCCTCGTGGTACACGTCGCCGGCCACCACGCTCGCGCCGAACGCGATCGAGGCGACGATCGCCGCCTTGGCGCCGGCGTCGAACCCCTCGACGTCGGCGGTGGGATCGCGCTCGGCGTACCCGAGTTGCTGTGCTTCGGCGAGCGCCGTGCCGTAGTCGGCACCGTCCTCGGTCATCTTCGTGAGGATGTAGTTGGTGGTGCCGTTGAGGATGCCCATCACCCGCGTGATCGGTTCGCCGAGCAAGCTCTCGCGCAGCGGCCGGATGAGTGGGATGCCGCCGCCAACGGCGGCTTCGAAGAGCAGGTCGACACCGCACCGGTCGGCGAGCGCGAACAGCTCGGCGCCGACCTCGGCGAGCAGCTCCTTGTTGCCGGTGACCACCGGCTTGCCGGCCTCCAGGGCGGCCGCGATCAGGTCGCGGGCGGGGGCGACCCCACCGATCAACTCGACGACCAGGTCGATCGTCGGGTCGGTGGCGACGGCGTGGGGGTCGCCGACCAGCGCGCCCTCGGGGAACACGACCCCGCGGTCGCGGGCGATATCGCGGACGGCGACCTTGGCGATCTCGAGGCGCAGGCCGGTGCGCGCTCCGATGGCATCGCGCTGGCGCTCGAGCAGCGCCACCAGGGCGCTGCCGACCGTGCCACAGCCGAGCAGACCGATCCTGATGGTGCGTGCCGCGCCCGACTCCATCGCCCCGAGGCTAGCGAGTCAGGTCGCGGCGCTCCCGGTGGCATTGCCGGTGGGGTCGCCGGCAACGCCGGTCAATAGTCGTACTCGGGGTTCCCGGTCGTCCCGGCTGGGGGCTGGACGACGTCGTAGTAGTCGTCGACGGCGGCGATCACGGCGTCGAAGCGGGCCCGCTCGAGGATCGCCCCTTCGCGGCGCATGCGTGCCTCGTCGACGTCGACGAGCCGCCAGATCCTGGCGTAGCTCACCCGCCGCTCGGGGTCCCAACCGCCCGGGCCGACCTCGACTTGGGCCTCGCGATCATCGGCCTTGGTGGTCAGCGGGATGCCGACCAGCTGGGTGTGCCGGCGGCCGATCACGACGACCGGCCGGTCCTTGCCCTGCGTCGGGTCCTCCTCGAACGGCACCCAGGTCCACACGACCTCGCCCGGATCGGGGTCGCCGTCGATGCGCGGCGAATACTCGATCGTCACCGGTACGGCGTGCCCCTGGCGCGGCCGGGCGCGGCGCGTGCCGCCGATCGTGTCTTTGACCCGCTCGAGCAGCGAGCCGCCACCTGCGCGCGGCTTCGGTTTCGATGGCTGCTGGGAGCGCTCGGACAGCCGGCGCCCGCCGCGGCCGCGCTTGGTCAGCTTGTCGAAGTAGCTACCGACGTCGGGCATCGCAGCACACTACGCCGGGGCGGCGCGTGGGTCAGCCGACGTCGGTGGCGAGCAGATCGTCGTACGACTCGCGGCGCACCACCAGGCGGGCGTTGCCGTCGGCGGCGAACACCACCGGCGGACGCAGCACGGCGTTGTAGTTGGAGCCCATCGAGCGCCCGTAGGCGCCGGTGACGGGCATCGCCACCAGGTCGCCGACGTGGGTGTCGGCCGGAAGCCACGCCGCGAACATGAGCACGTCGCCGGACTCGCAATGCTTGCCGACCAGCCGGCCGGTCAGCGATCGCTCGGCGAACGGCGCCCGCGGCAGGAACGCCTCGTAGCCCGAGCCGTACAGCACGGGCCGCGGGTTGTCGCTCATCCCGCCGTCGACGGCGAGGTACGTGCGTACCCCGGGAATGTGCTTGACCGTGCCGAGCGTGTAGACCGTGACCGCCGCGGCGGCGACGATCGACCGGCCCGGCTCGACCGCCACCCGGGCGGTGACGCCGAGCGCGTCGCAGGCGTCGCGCAGCACGCTGCCCCACTGGGTGATCGTGGGCGCTTCCTCGCCGGTGACGTAGGCCACGCCGAGCCCGCCGCCGAGCACCAGCTCGGGCAACCCGAGCGGGTTGGCGAAGTTGGCCATCACCTCGGCCGCCCGACCGAACGAGGCGGCGTCGAAGACGTTCGAGCCGATGTGGCTGTGCACGCCGACGAGGTGCACGCTCGGGCTCGTGCGGGCCTGCTCGACCGCGTCGGCAGCGTCGCCGTTGGCGAGATTGAAGCCGAACTTCGAGTCGTCCTGGCCGGTGGAGATGAACTCGTGGGTGTGGGCGTGCACGCCGGGGGTGATCCGCAGCAGCACGTCGGGGACCGAGCCGTCGGGGCGCCGCACGCCCTCGTTGTGCCGCGCCTCGAGGCGGGCCAACTCGTCGAAGCTGTCGACGACGATCTGCCCGATGCCGTGCCCGATGGCTTCGCGCAGTTCGGCGAGCGACTTGTTGTTGCCGTGGAACACGCATTCCGCCGCCGGCACGCCGGCCGCCAGGGCGATCGCCAGCTCACCGCCGGTGGCGACGTCGAGCCGCATCCCCTCCTCGTAGGCCAAGCGCGCCATCGCCTTGCACAGGAACGCCTTGGTCGCGTACACGGCGTTCCCGGCCCCGAACGCGCGCACGGCCTCGGCGCAGCGCGCCCGCAGGTGCGCTTCGTCGTACACGAACACCGGCGTGCCGAACTCGGCCGCCAGGTCCTTGAGCGAACACCCGCCGATCTGCAGGTAGCCGTCCACCCCCAGCGCCGCGGTGTCAGGGAGCAGCGACAGGGGAAGCGGGGTCACCGTGGCGAGGCTACCGACGCGCCCGCGCGGTGGAGCAGGTCACATCGCCTCAGGGGCCGTGATGCCGAGCAGGCCGAGACCGTGCGCGAGCGTGCGCGCGGTGAGGTCGCACAGGGCCAGGCGCGACGAACGCAGCGGCTCGTCGGCCTTGGTCACCGGGCAGTGCTCGTAGAACGCAGTGAAGTCCTGGGCGAGGTCGAACAGGTAGGTGCACAACCGGTGCGGGGCGAGTGCGGCAACCGTGTCGGAGACCGCTGTCGGATACCCGAGCAGACGCTTGGCGAGGGCGTGCTCCTGGTGCTCGTCGAGCGTGATGTGGGCGCTCCCGCGCACATCCTCGCGGGCGATTCCGGCCCGGCGGAAGATCGAGCAGATCCGGGCGTGGGCGTACTGCAGGTAGGGCGCCGTGTTGCCCTCGAAGGCCAGCATCCGGTCCCAGTCGAAGATGTAGTCCTTGACCCGGTCGTTCGACAGGTCGGCGTACTTGAGCGCGCCGATGCCGATCGCCTGGGCGACGGCTGCGGCCGCGTCACCGTCGAGGTCGGGGTTCTTCTCGGCCACCGAGGCGGCGGCCCGCTCGACCGCCTCGTCGAGCAGGTCGATCAGCTTCACCGCATCGCCGGAACGGCTCTTCAGCATCTTCCGGTCGGGACCGAGCACGCTGCCGAACGAGACGTGCAGAGCCTCGGTCGGTGGCACGAGCCAACCCGCCATCCGGCACACCTCGAACACCATCTGCAGGTGCAGGGCCTGCGGTGCGCCGACGACGTACAGGAGCCGGTCGGCGGCGAGCCGCTCGACGCGGTCGAGCACGCACGCGACGTCGCTCGTCGCGTACATGTAGGCACCCGCCGACGAACGCAGCATCAGCGGCAGCGGCTGGCCCTCGCGGTTGGCGAACCCGGGCGGGAACACCACCTGGGCGCCCTCCGACTCCTCCACCAGGCCGGCCTGGTCGAGACGCGCGAAGGCGGCGTCCATGAGCGGCTGGTAGAACGACTCGCCCACCAGGTCGGCGTCGCTGAGCAGCACTCCCAGCCGGCGGTACACCATGTTGAAGTACACGGTGGACATGTCGACGAGCCGTTGCCACAGGCGGTGCGTGTCGGGGTCTCCGCCCTGGAGCAGCACCACCCGCTGGCGGGCGCGCTCCTGGAACTCGGGGTCGTCGGTGAACTTGGCGTTGGCTGCCTTGTAGAAACCGTCGAGATCGCCTTGGCCGAGACCCTCGGCGGCGACGTCCTCACCGATGTCGAGCAGGTGCTCGATCAGCATCCCGAACGGTCGGCCCCAGTCGCCGATGTGGTTCTCACGGATCACCCGATGACCGAGGAACTCGTGGAGCCGCACGATCGCGTCGCCGATGATCGTCGAGCGCAGGTGCCCGACATGCATCTCCTTGGCAATGTTCGGCGCCGAGTAGTCGACGACCACCGTCTGCGGCACGGCGGCGGCGGGCACGCCGAGCCGGGCGTCGGTGGCGACCTCGGCGAGCTCGGCGGCGAGGAACTCGGGCCGGAACGTGACGTTGATGAAGCCCGGCCCGGCGACCTCGGTGGTGGCGACCGGCTCGAGCACACCCGCGGCGATGACCCGTTCGGCGAGCTCGCGCGGGTTCGACCCGATTCGCTTGGCGAGCGCCAGGGCCCCGTTGATCTGAGCGTCGGCCCGGTCGGACGGGCGCACGGTCGGGTCGGCGGCCGCGCCGCCCGCCAGCTCGGCGAACACCGGCGCCAGCAGTTCGGACACGACGACAATCGGATCAGCCACGGTGGTCCATTCTGCCGACCAACCCGTCGCGCCGGGCACTCACCGTTCGCGAGTGCCTCGCACCCGCCCGTCGCGAGCCGTGCGGACCTCGCCGGAGCCGGTGCCCGGCACGGCCGAACCACCCCCGATGTGGACACGCGGGTCGGGACTCTCTACGTTGCGCTGCATGACTGCGCCCGGCGCCCGCCTTGTCGACACCGAGTTCTGGAAGTTGCCGCTCGCCGACCGGATGGCCGAGCTGATTCCCCTGCGTGAGGCGAGCCCGTTCCTCGAGTCGTCCTTCGACAACATGCTCACCGGTGAGACCGAGTCGTTCACGGCCGTGCTGCGCCACGCCGAGCTGTGCGAGATCAGCCGCCGCGCCCGCGACTTCTGCTCCGGCAAGGGCGCCACGGCGCTCGTCGACCTGCCCACCGAGATGCTCGACTTCTTCGGCGGGTTCATCAACATGGATGACCCGCGCCACGCCCGCCAGCGCGGCATCGTCGCCCGCTCGTTCACGCCGAAGGCGCTGCAGGCCGTGCTCGAGTCGGTCGAGACGATCTGCACCGAGGTGATCGACGGGTTCTGCGAGCAGGGCGAGGTCGACCTCGTCGAGGTCCTCAGCCAGCCGTTCCCGCTGCTCGTGATCTGCGACATGATGGGCATCCCGCGCAGCGAGTTCGACACCGTGTTGCGGGCCACCAACATCATCCTCAGCGGTGGCGACCCGGAGTTCATGGGCGACGGCGACCCGGTCGCCACGCTGATCGGCGCCGGCGTCGAACTGGTCGAGCTGATGAACCAGCTCAGTGCCGAACGCACGGCCAATCCCACCGGCGACCTCACCTCGCAGCTGATCCACAACGGGCTCGGCGAGGACGACATGCTCACGCCCGACGAGATCGCCTCGTTCTTCATCCTCCTCGCGGTAGCCGGTAACGACACCACCCGCACCGCGATCAGTCACGGCGTCAACCTGTTGCACGACAACCCCGACCAGCGCGACGCCTGGCGGGCCGACCTCGAAGGGCTCACTCCGTCGGCGGTCGAGGAGATCGTGCGCGTCGCCTCGCCGGTGACGTTCATGCGCCGTACGGCCACGCACGACGTCGAGATCTCCGGGCGCCAGTTCCACGAAGGCGACAAGATCGCGCTGCTGTACGCCGCCGCCAACCGCGACCCGCGCGTGTTCACCGATCCGGAGCGCTTCGACATCCGCCGCGACCCGAACCCGCACGTCGGCTACGGCGGCCCTGGTCCGCACTTCTGCCTCGGCGCGCACCTCGCCCGCCGCGAGATCTCGGTGGCGTTCCGCCAGATCCTGACGCGCCTGCCCGACCTCGAAGTGGTCGGCGATCCGGTGCCGCTCGACGCCCGCGGGATTCCATTGGTTGCCGGCCTGAAGCGGCTCCCGGTGCGGTTCACCCCGACCGCCAAGTTCGCCAACGCCTGACCGCCGCGGCACCGGTAATCTCCCGCGCCGTGGACGGGTGCATGGCGTGAACGGTCGGCTCGATGGGAAGGTCGCCCTGATCACGGGGGCGGCGGCAGGGCTCGGGCGGGTCGCCGCCGAGCTGTTCGCCCAGCACGGTGCCCGCGTGATGATCGGCGACGTCGGCGACGGCACCGACGCCGTCACGGCGATCAAGCAAGCCGGCGGCGAGGCCTCCTACGTGCCGCTCGACGTCGCCGACGACCACAGCGTGGCCAACGCGGTGGCCGCCACGCTCGAGCGGTTCGGCAAGCTCGACGTGCTCTACAACAATGCCGGCATCTCGCCCGCCGCCGACGACGGGCCCCTGAACACCACCGACGCCACCTGGGAACACGTGCTCGACGTCAACGTCACCGGTGTCGCCCGCTGCTGCCGGCACGGCATCCCGGCGATGCTCGATGCCGGCGGCGGGAGCATCATCAACGTCGCCAGCTTCGTCGCCCACCTCGGCGCGGCGACGCCGCAGATCGCGTACACCGCCTCGAAGGGCGCGGTCGTGGCGATGACCCGGGAGATCGCCGTGATCTACGCCCGCCAGGGCATCCGCGCCAACGCTCTGTGCCCGGGCCCGGTGCTCACACCGCTGCTGGCCAAGTTCCTGTCCGACGACGCCAAGCGCCAGCGCCGGCTCGTGCACATCCCGATGGGCCGCTTCGGCGAGGCGATCGAGATCGCCAATGGGGCGCTGTTCCTCGCCAGCGACGAGTCGTCGTTCATGACCGGGCAGTCGTTGTTGATCGACGGCGGGATCACCGCCGCGTACACGACACCGGAGTGATTTTTCGGACCGAGTAGACACTCGGTATGGCGATCAACCGGCACGTCAGCCACGCGCAGCTGCTCGACGACATCGCCGCCGGCACGATCGACACGGTGCTGACGGTGTTCGCCGACCACGCCGGACGGCTCACCGGTAAGCGCGCCGACGCCGAGTTCTACGCCGCCACCGTGGTCCACGACGGCACCGAGAACTGCGACTACCTGCTCGCCTGCGACCTCGACGACGCACCGATCCCGGGCGTCGACTGGGCAAGCTACGAGCAGGGGTACGGCGACATGCGCGGCGTGGTCGACACCGCCACCGTGCGCTACCTCCCGTGGCACACCAACACGGCGCTGGTGATGCTCGACCTCGTCGACGTCGACCGCGGCACCCCGGTCGAGGTGTCGCCGCGCCGGATCCTGCAACGCCAGGTCGCCCGGGCCGAAGCAGCCGGGTTCGTGCCCAAGCTCGGCTCGGAACTCGAGTTCGTCCTGTTCGCCGAGCCGTACGACACCGCCCACGCCGGCGGGTACCGGAACCTCACGCCGAACTCGCCGTACCTCGAGGACTACGCCGTCCTGCAGACCTCGAAAGAAGAGGACGTGCTCGGGGCGATCCGGCGCGGCCTGGTCGGTGCCGGGCTGCCACTCGAGTACAGCAAGGGCGAGGCGGGGCGCGGCCAACACGAGATCAACCTCGGCTACCAGACCGCGGTCGCGATGGCCGACATCAACGTCCTGTTCAAGAACGCCGTCAAAGAGATCGCCCATCAGCACGGCAAGTCGGCGACGTTCATGGCCAAGCCGCACTTCGACGATGCCGGCTCGAGCGGTCACGTGCACTCGTCGCTGTGGTCCGCCACCGGCGATACGGCCCTGTTCCCGGGCGACGGCCCCGAGCACATGAGCGACGTGTTCCGGTGGTGGCTCGGGGGTCTGCTCGCCACGGCTCGCGAGTTCACGCTGCTGTTCGCTCCTACCGTCAACAGCTACAAGCGCTTCCAACCCGGCTCGTGGGCGCCGACCGCGATCGGATGGGGTGTCGACAACCGCACGCTCGGATTCCGCGTCGTCGGGCACGGCGACGGGTTGCGCGTCGAGAGCCGGATCCCCGGCGCCGACGTCAACCCGTATCACGCGTTCGCGGCGACGATCGCCGGAGGCATGTACGGCATCGCCAACCACATCGATCCCGGCGCGGCGTTCGCCGGCGACGGCTATCAGCCGAGCGACCTGTCCCGCATCCCCGCCACGATGCCCGAAGCGATCGCCCTGTGGCGTGACTCGACGGTCGCCCGCGACTGCTTCGGGGCCGACGTCCACCGGCACGTGCTCGTGCACGCCGAGTACGAGTGGCAGGCGTTCAACCGCACCGTCACCGACTGGGAACGAGCGCGGTACTTCGAACGGATCTGAGCGGCGCGCTCCTTCGAACGGATCTGAGCGGGCCGTCCGATTCCCACCGGCGCATCCAGCGGAGCTGGCCGTACCGTGTCGGCCATGAGCCGCCGGGGCTGGATCCTGTTCGCTGCGATGGGGTTGATTTGGGGGCTCCCGTACCTGCTCATCAAGGAGGCGGTCGAGTCGATCTCGCCGGCCGGTGTGGTGGCCGGGCGCACGTTGGGTGCGGCGCTGATCCTGTTGCCGATCGCGGCCTGGCGCGGGGCGATCCGCCCGGCCCTGGCGAAGTGGCCGTGGGTGCTCGCCTTCGCCGCGGTGGAACTGTGCGGGCCGTTCATGCTGCTCTCGCACGCCGAGCAGACGCTGCCGTCGGGCCTCACCGGACTGCTCGTGTCGACCGTGCCACTGGTCGCCACCGTGATCGCCTTCACCCGCGGCGATCGTTCGGCGATGCGCGCCGGCCGCCTCGCCGGTCTCGCGATCGGTATCGGTGGCGTGGCCCTGGTGGTCGGCGGAGGCGGCGACGGTTCCGTCACCGCGGTCGCCGTGGCCGAGGTGCTGCTCACCGCGGTCCTGTATGCGATCGCCCCGTTCATCGTCGCCACCCGCCTCAACGACGTCCCGGCGCTCGGTTCGTCGGCCGTCTCGCTGACCGCCGCCGGGCTGATCTACCTGCCGATCGCGCTGGTTACCCAAGACGGCGACCCGACCGGGCGCAGCGTGGCCGCGCTGGCGGTGCTGGCCGTGTTGTGCACGGCGCTCGCGTTCGTGCTGTTCTTCGCCTTGATCGGCGAGATCGGCCCCGCCCGGGCGCCGCTGATCACCTACGTCAACCCGGTGGTGGCCCTGGCGCTCGGGGTGGCGATCCTCGACGAACAGCTCACGCTGCCGATGCTCGCCGGGATCCCGCTGATCCTCGCCGGGTGCTACCTGGCAACCAACCGGGGCTCCGCCGAGCCACGCGACATCGTGCCCGAGCCGCTGCCGGCCGGTGTGCTCGCCGACTGACCCGGATAGATTCGACGTGCTCCGCCCACCCGGGTGCGAGCCCCCGCTCCCGTAGCTCAGGGGATAGAGCATTGGCCTCCGGAGCCATGTGCGCAGGTTCGAATCCTGCCGGGAGCACTCGGTCGCGGCGTTCGCCGGCGGCCCTCGCGGCGAGCGCCTAGCGTGGGCCGATGGGTGCGCTCGAGAAGTTGGCCGTCGTCGGAGCCGGAAGCGTCGGGGCGGCCGTCGCCTACGCGGCCACGATCGACCGGGTAGCCGACGAAATCGCGCTGTACGACCGCGACGGGGCCCGCGCCGAAGCCGAAGCGCTCGACCTCAGCCACGGGCTCCAGTTCGTCGGCGGCGGGCGGGTCACGGGCGGCGACGACATCGAGGTCTGCCGGGGCGCCGATCTGGTGGTCGTCACCGCCGGCGCGGCACAGCGGCCCGGCGACAGCCGGCTCGACCTCGCCGCCGCCAACGTGGCGATGGTCAGGCAGTTGCTGCCGGGCCTGCTCGAGGTGGCCCCCGAAGCGATCTACCTGTTCGTCACCAACCCGGTCGACATCGTCACGTTCGTCGCCCAGGAGGTGTCCGGGCTGCCGCGTGGGCGGGTGCTCGGCAGCGGGACCGTGCTCGACTCGTCGCGCCTGCGCCACGTGCTCGCCGAGCGGCTCGGGTTGTCGGTCACGAGCATCCACGCGCTCGTGGTCGGCGAGCACGGCGACAGCGAGATCGTGGTGTGGTCCACGGCCACGGTGGCAGGCACGCCGCTGCTCGACGTGGTGGGACCCGACGGCCGGCGGATCCGCTTCGAGGACCTCGACGCGATCCATCGCGAGGTGCGCGGTGCGGCCGGCCGGATCATCGCCGGCAAGGGCAACACCAATCTGGCGATCGGGCTCGCCACCGGCAGGATCGTGCGGGCGATCTCGGGCGACGAGCACGCCGTGCTCCCCGTCAGCGTTCGCCGCACGCTGGGCGGCCGAGAGGTGTGCCTGTCGGTGCCGAGCGTGGTCGGCCGGCGCGGTGTGCTGGCGACGATGCCGCTCACGCTCACCCCGGCCGAACAGGACGGTCTCGCCGCCAGTGCTGCCGCGCTCGGCCGCGTGCTCGACGAGGTGTGGCCGCGCGCGTGACGAACGGTGGTCGTGTCCAGCTCGCCGCGGGCGGCGAGGCGGGATACGGTGCCGCTGGTGGACGTCAGCGGCGTGGTCGACGATCTGCTCGCCGAGCAGGAAGCACTCGATGCGGTGGTCGCCGCGATCGACGCCGCCGCCTGGGCGCTCCCGACGCCCTCGCCGGGATGGTCGGTGGCCGACCAGATCGGACACCTCACGTTCTTCGACGGGGCGGCCGCCCTGGCAATCACCGACCGCGCCGCGTTCGTCGACCACCGTAACGAGCTGTACGCCGCGTTCTCCGATCCGCTCGCCGTCGACCACCACACGCTCAACGACTTCCGCCAGCTCGCACCGGCCGACCAACTCGCCGCGTGGCGCACCAACCGGGCCGCCCTCGCGGCCGCCGCGCGATCGCTGGCGGACGGCGACCGGATCGAGTGGTACGGGCCGTCGATGGGCGCCAAGTCGTTCGTGACCGCGCGCTTGATGGAGGTGTGGGCCCACGGCCAGGACGTCGTCGACGCGCTCGGCGTCGCGCGCCCCGATACCGACCGGCTCGTGCACATCTCCCAACTCGGCGTCATCACCCGTGGCTGGAGCTACGTCGTGCGCGGCGAGCAGCCCCCCGCCGCTCCCGTGCGAGTCGAACTCGAGGCTCCGTCCGGTGCGGTGTGGGCGTGGGGGCCCGAGGACGCCACCGACACGGTGGCGGGGCCCGCCGGGGATTTCTGCCGGGTCGTCACGCAGCGCCGCAACGTCGCCGACACGCGGCTCGTGGTGACCGGCGAGTTCGCCCGCGACTGGATGGGCAAGGCCCAGGCGTTCGCCGGCGGGCCGACCTCCGGGCCCGCGCCGCGCCTGACTCCGGGCGCCTGACCCGGGCGCCTGAACCCGCCGCGGCCGGCTCAGTTCCCGGCGAGCACCGGCTGGGCGAAGCGCAGCCGCTGGTCGAAGCCGTGCTCGTACGGCAGGAAGCCGTTGCGGTCGGGATACAGCAACTGGACGACGTCGAACCGTGCTCCGCCGTACCAAGCGGTCGCGGTCGCGAACCAGCTGCCCCAGCGGCCGACGTCGACCGGGGCGAAGACGCAGCGCAATTCGTTGTCGAGCAACCCGACCAGTTCGACACCGAGCGGGATCTCGGTGCCGCCGCGCAGGGCCTCGACGGCCAGTCCGAGCAGACCTCGCGCCGCCACCGGCGTGAGCCCGAAGATCGCGATCTCGGGGAACCCGACCATCGCCGGCAAGCCAATCGTGTACGTGTACCCGGCCCGCGGAGGGTCCGCGGTGGGGTCGGCGGGCACCGGCTCGACGGCGAACCCGTCGGTCTCGATCATCCACTCGATCTTCTCGGCGTGGGGGATGTGAAACGACGGATCACTCACCAAGCCACCCTGCCAGATCCGGGCACCCGCCGCGCGAGCAGGCGCAATGGCACGATGACGTGGCAGGGAATCGCCGAGTGACCCCCTCCGGGCGCATCGTGGCCGGCATGACGAACAACACCGCCACCGCCACGCCAACCCCGGCACCCGCCCCAGCCGCTCTCGAGGCGCTGATCGATCGCGCCCTTGGGGCCTACTGCGACCCCGACGTCACCCGCCGCCGGGCGGCGATCGCCGAGGTGTGGGCCGCCGACGGCGAGCTGATCGACCCGCCCCTCGAGGGTCGCGGCCACGCTGGGTTGAGCGACGCCGCCGACGCCGTCCTCGCCCACTTCCCCGGGCACACGTTCCGGCGCACCACCCCGGTCGACGCCCACCACGGCTACGCCACGTACCGGTGGCAGCTGCTCGACAGCGAGGGGCGACCCGCGCTGTCCGGCCACGACGTCGCCACGCTCACCGATCGCGGACAGTTGCAGCGGATCGTGGGGTTCTTCGCCGCCGCGACATGATGGAGCCCATGCGGATCGCGATCGGTGCCGACGACCGTCACCCTCTGGCCGACGCGATCGCCGAGCACTGCCGTGCCGCCGGCCACGTGGTCACCGTCGTCGCCGACGGCGACCCGTGGCCAGTCGCCGGCCGCCGAGTCGGAGA
>JAEZFY010000004.1 GCA_023417265.1 Actinomycetes bacterium
GCCGGGGTCTTGCGCACGGGCGCAGCGGTCGACTCGGGGGCGGAGGACGATGACGCGGTGGCATCGCCCGCATCGCCTGCTTGCCCCCCAGCGCAGCCGGAGGCGAGCACCGTGGCGATCGCGATCGTGGCCACTCGCCGCGGCCCAACCCGCGTGCGCATCCCTCGCATGGCACACGACGGTAGTCAGCAACAACACCGTTGCGGCGGCAATCTGTAACCGTTTCGTAAGAAATCGGTCACACCCGCGCGTCCAGCACGCGGGGTGCGGCTCAGGTGGTCGTGTCGGCGCCGAACAGGCTCAGGTCGCGCAGGTTGGCGTTGTTCGAGAACACCTCGATCGGCGGCCCGAGCGGCAAGCGCATGCCACGTTGGAGGATCCGCACCTGGGTGTGCTGGTTGTACTCGGCGAGCGTGACGGCCCAGCCGTCGCGCCCGGCACGGGCCGTGCGCCCCGAGCGGTGCAGGTAGTCCTTGACGTCCTTGGCGGGCTCGTAGTGGACCACCGCACCGATGTCGTCGATGTCGATCCCGCGGGCGGCCACATCGGTGGCCACGAGCACCGCCAGCTTGCCCTCGGCGAACTGCTGCAGGGCCCGCTCGCGCGACTTCTGCGGGAGGTCGCCGTGAATCGCCGCGCACGACACGCCGAGGTCGGCGAGGTTGGCGGCGACGCGGTCGCACACCCGCTTGGTCTGGCAGAACACGACCAGCTTGGGGATGCCTTGGGCGATCGCCCCGACGACGCGGTCCTTGTCCATGTGGTGGACGCCGAGGAACAGGTGGTGCATCGTGCCGACCGTGTCGGTGGCGGCATCGATGGCGACCTCGACGGGGTCTTTCAAGTAGTGCTTGATGAGGTGCCCGACGTCGCCGTCGAGCGTGGCCGAGAACAGCATCGTCTGGTTGCGCCCGGTGCAGTGCCGGAGGATCCACTCGACCTGCGGCGTAAAGCCGTCGTCGGCCATCCGGTCGGCCTCGTCGAGGACGACGATCTGGGTCGCCGACAGATCGACCTCGCCCGACTTGATCAGGTCGATCAACCGCAGCGGGGTGGCCACCACCAGCTCGACGCCGCGGTCGAGCAGTTCGATCTGGTCGTTGCGGCTGGCCCCGCCGTACACCGCGGCGACGCGCATCTCGGCGTGCCCGGCGATCGGTTCGAGCACCTCGGCGACCTGCACGGCGAGCTCGCGGGTGGGCACGAGGACGAGCCCGAGCGGCTGCCGCGGGGCGGCCCGGTCGGTGATCCGGGCGAGCATCGGCACACCGAAGGCGAGCGTCTTGCCCGAACCGGTGCGCGCCCGCCCGCACACGTCGCGACCCTGCATCGCCACCGGCACGGCTTCGGTCTGGATCGCGAACGGTTGGGCGAACCCGCACGCCGCCAGGCCGTCGTCGATGCGCGGCGGCACGCCGAGGGCGGCGAAACCGGTGGGCGACTCCACCGGCGGGAGGGCGTTGATCGAGGTCAGGTTGCCCGAACGCTGCGGCCCACTGTCGCGGTCGGGACGGCGCGGCGACCCGGCGCCCGGCCCGCTTCCCGACCCGGCGCCTCGCCGGCGCCCCGTTCCGCCTCGAGGTCGTGGTCGGCCGGCTGGCCGTGCGTTGGCGTCATTCATCGTCGGCCCAGGGTATCCGGCACCCCGCCGCGTTTCCCGAGACCCGCCGGCGGGCATCGCCTGCCCGGAGCGCACGCTGCGGCCGTACGGACCTTGACGAATGCTTGACGTTGGGATCACCACCGGCTTACACCGTGCCGCCACCCGATCGGAAAGACTGTCCCCGCCCGCAACCCGACTGTTTGACTTGGCCACCTCATGACCCTTCTCTCGGATCCGCGCATCTCGGACGCGCGGCTCGCGGATGCGCCGGCGGCGTGCCGGCTCGGTGCCGGCGCCGGCCCGAGTGACGCCGACCTGTTGGCGGCCGTGCGCGCCGGCGACGCGAGCGCCTACGCGATCCTCTACGAGGTCCATGAGGCCGCCGTGCGGCGGCTCGCCCGGCGGCTGTGCCGCGATCGTCACGAGGCCGACGACGTCGTCAGCGACGTGTTCGCCAACACGCTCCGGGCGATCCAGCGCGGTGGCGGCCCGCGCGACGAGTTCGGTTTGTACGCGCTGCGGGCCGTGCGCAACACCGTCACCAAGCTGCGCACCCGCACCGACACCGCCCGCGCCACACCGAGCGAGCCGGAACTGCTCGATCGCCCCGACCACGACGACCCGTACCGCCTCACCGGCGACGTCGAGCGGGCCTTCGCCGACCTGCCGGAACGGTTCCGGGACGTGCTGTGGACCACCGCCGTCGAGGGCCACACCCCCACCGACCTGGCCGGCGCCGGGCTCGATCCCGGGGCGGTGGCCTCGCTCAGCCAGCGCGCCCGCAGGGCGCTCGGACGCTCCTACTTACGCGTCCGCACCGACCGTCCCGCCGCCACACCCGACTGCCGGCGCGTGCGTGGCTACCTGCCGGGGTACGTGCAGCACACCGCCGGCGCCGGAACGGCGCTGCGCATCGAACAGCACCTCGCCCACTGCGCCGACTGCGCGCAGATCCGCGACGAGATGCGCGACCTCAACGGCAAGCTGCGCAGCATCCCGTGGCTCGCCCTGTTCGCCGCCGCGGTGCGGCGGATCGCGATGACCGTCGCCGGCGCCGGCGTGCCCGCCGCGGCGACCGCGGCCGCACCGATAGTGGCGCTCGCCGTGGCCGGTTCGCTGATCACCGCGGAGCCGCAGCCGTCGGCCGCCGCACCTACCGAACTGGCCGCGGCCGCGTTCGCCGCCGCCGACCCACTGGCGCCGCCGACCGAGCCGCCACCGGCCCCGGGGCGCATCGTTCGAGGGTCGGCAACCGTCACCGCAAACACCACCGCGACTGCCGAAATGCCGATCGAGCCGGCGGTCACACCGAGCGCCACTCCCCTGGTCGCCCCTGGCACGCCCCACGACGGCACGGCCATCACCGGCATCACCGGGGTCACCGACACGACCGGCGGCGGCGCACCGCCCGCTGGCGAGGCGGCGGTGGAGCCTGCCCTGACCGGCGTGCTCGACGGTCTCGGTGTGGACGATGAGAGCGTGGTCGGCACCGTCACCGGGGCGGCCACCGGATCGCTCGCCCCCTCCGTCACCGCCGGCGTCGGCACGCTCGTCGACGACCTCGGCAACACGATCGGCGATACCACCGGCCTCGTCGGCGCACTCCCCGGCGGGGTCCCCGCCGTGCTCGACCAGACCGGCACGCTCCTGACCGGGGTCGGCGACACGCTCAGCAACACCGTCAGCACCGTCGACACGGTGGCGCTCGCCACCACCGACACCCTCGCGGCGACGGTCGCCGCCGCAGGCGCGGCCGCCGGTCAGGCCACCACCGACCTGACCGCGGTCCTCACCCCCGACCCCGCCGATCCGGTCGGCGGTGCGGTCGACGCGATCGGTACCACGGTCGGCAACCTCGTCGACAACGTGGTCGGTCCCACCCCGACCACTCCCCCCGCCTGCACCCCCCTGCTCTGCCTCCTCGGCGACTAACACCCGCCCCGGGCGGTTCCGCGGGCGTGCGTGCCCGGAGACCGCGGCGCTTGCGGGCTTGAGGGGTTCTTGACGAAGTTTCTGGCGGGTAGCCGTGATCGCGCGCCGGCCGGCGGGTGTGCATCCCCGACGATCCCCACCGTGGGCGATCCGGATGCACGAAGGAGCGAGCGATGTCAACACGTCTTGGACGCACCATCGTCTCGGTGGGAGTCACCGCAGCCGCTGCGGTGCTCGCCCTGCCGGTGCAGGCCAGCGCGGCCGAACCAATGCCGCGGGATCTCTTGTGCGGCCTGCTCGGCACATGTCCCGCCGAACCCGACCCCGACACGCCTGACGACATCACCGTCGTCGTCGACACGATCGGCGTCGGCGGCACCGTCGGCGGCGTCGTCGACGACACGGTCGACACGGCCGACACCGTGCTGCCCGGCACGGCGGCAGCGCTCGACGGCCTCCCGGTCGAGCAGCTCCCGCAGCCGGTCGGTGCGGCGCTCGGCGGGGTGACGTCGGGCGCCGCCCAACCGACGCTTGGTGTCGTCGTCGAGATTGCCGAGGCCGAGGTCAACGGCCTGCTCGACGACGCCACCGACGCCGTCGACGAAACCCTCAACCAGATCGGGCTCGGCAACGTGGTGGTTGCCGACGTCCATGTCCCCGTAGATCTGACCGACGGCGTGGTGGTCGCACCGACCGCCGACGCCTCGGTCGACCTCGGTGGCGCCACTGCAGCACTTCCGGCTTCCCTTGCGGAACTGGTCGACGCGGACGTGGCGGTCAGCTTGTGCGGCGTGAACGTCGTCGTGCTGGCCAGCCACGCCCAGGACTGCACCGAGGCCGGCCCTGCCGCGGCCACGTTCGGACACCCGCTGCTCGCTGACGTGAAGCTGCCGGTGGACGTGTGTGGGCTGCAGGTTGCCGTGCTCGGCGCGAGCAACGTCGACTGTTCCACGTCTGGCGGGAACCAGAGCGGTGGCGCCACCGAAGGCCTCTCCACGGCGCTGGCCAGCATCAGCGCGGCGATCGGCCTGTGCGGCATCCAGGCCGGGGTGCTGGCCAGCGCCCACACCGACTGCAGCGGACGGGCGACGGGTGTCGACTCGGCCGTGTGCACGACCGCGGCGGCGAGCGAGGGTGGCTGTGTCGCCCTGCTCGGTGTCGACGAGCTGTGTGGCATCAACGTCGCCGTGCCCAACGACGTCACCGTGAACAGTTCGTCACCGGCGGGCCCCGCCACCCCTGGTCCGGCGGACCCGGGCCCCGGCAATCCCGGCCCTGGTGGTCCCGGCGCGGTCGACCCCGGGCCTGACGGCACTCCGGCCGGCCCGGGCACACCC
>JAEZFY010000052.1 GCA_023417265.1 Actinomycetes bacterium
GCCCGCCGCAGCGGCGACGGGCGGAGCCGGCCTGAAGACGCTGCGCAACGCGGTGCGCGTGTTCGACTCGCGGCGGCCCGACAACTTCTTCGGCCGCAAGCTGGCGGCCGGCGACGTCGTCGCCGTCGCCGTGTCGGCGGCGTACGAGGGCGACGACCTGGCGACCGCAGTGTTCGTCAACGTCACGATCACCGAGACCGAGGGCGCCGGCTACCTCGCGATCGTCGGCGAGGACCTGTCGGGCGAGCAGCCGCCGCCCACGACGTCGAACATCAACTGGAGCACGGCCGGGGTCACGCTCGCCAACCTCGCCCTGTCGACGGTGGGTGGCGAGCACTCGATCGAGATCTGGTGCCGGGGTGCGGGGCGGGCCCACGTCATCGTCGACGTCCAGGGCTACGTGCAGTTCGTGGCGTAAGCCCGCGGCCGCTCAGGCGAGCGTCAGCGTCGCTTCGGCGCGGCCGGCTCGCTGGTGGCTGGCGGTGATCGTCACGTCGGTGCCGGCGGGCGCCCGCACGGTCCAGCTCGCGAGCACCCGGTCGGGGGTGCCGTCGATGCCGTGGCGGAAGCGCAGGCTGGCACGCCCGTCGAGCTGACCGAGTTGGCGACGGGGGGCACCGTCAAGCACCTCGGCACCGGCGAGCTCGGCCACCAGCGGGCGCACCAAGTCGTGTTTGCGGGCCCAGGCGGTGACGTCGGTGGCCAGCCACCCGGTGTTGGCGATCCCGGCCGCGACTCGCCAGGTGTCGTCGCCGAGCGCGGTCACCTGGGTGTGCACCAGTTCGAGTCGGGGGCTGCACAGCGCCTGGTGGACAGCGAAGTCGGCGTGCCCGGCGACCTCGTCGCGGAGGCGTGCCGGGGGTGGGTTCGTCCACGTGAGCAAGTCGTTCCAGCCGCCGAGTTCGAGCGGCCCGAGCGTCGGGTGCTCGAACGTGTACCAGTCGACGTAGCCGCCCGGGTTGTGTTCGTCGCACCAGCGCAGCACGGCGAGGGCCTCGGCGTCGGTGGGGCCGGTGTACCAGAAGTGCGTCGACTGCTTCGATCCGGTCGCCTGCTGGACGATGTCCCAGAACTCGGTGGTCCAGCCGAGCACGCCGAGGTGTTCGAACGCCCAGTCGTCGGCGGCACCCGACATCGTCTCGTCCGGGTTCCACGTGAAGTCCTCGTAGACCGAGTGGTGCGTGTACCCGGTGAGCGCCTGGCCGCGCTCGCCGAGCTGCTTCCACAGCCACACGTCGAACGGGTCGAGCTTGCTGTCGGGCCGGGTGCTGCTCGGACGCAGAAGCACCCCGCCGGACGTGTGGTAGGCGTTGTAGCCGCACACGTTGGGGTGCGCCGCGACCGCCCGGACGAGTGCGTCGATCTCCGGTTCGCTGAGCGGGTGGTCGCCGCTGCCGGGGATGCTCGTTCCCCACCCGGCTGGGAAGTTGCGGTTCAGGTCGAGGCCTTCGACCGGGCGCGGGGTGGGGATCGTGAAACCGTCGAAGTCGTGCACCAGGCCCTCTTCGAGGAGGCGGTAACGCGGCCCGTCGGTGATCCCGTCCGGCGCCACGGGCACCATCAGGCGGGCATCGTCGGGGTGAGCGGTCCAGCCGCCGTGTGGGTCGCGGATGCGCATCTGCAGGATCCGACCGTCGCCGTCGACGTCCTCGCGGGTCAGCCCAGGCCACTCGCGTGTGTCGTCGCGCCAGGGCCAGGGCCGGGTCGACGAGCGGCGGAACTTGGGCTGGTCGGCGAGCACCCATTCGGCGCCGTCGGGGTTGATCCGCGGGACGATGTAGAAGGTGCGCGTCGCCAGCGCGTGACGGATCGTGGCGTCGCCCTCGGCGAACCCGGTGACGAGGCGGTGCAGCTGGTAGCAGGCCGCGACGCAGGCGGTCAGCTCGACGGCGTGGATCGAAGCGTCGGTCCAATGCGCCGGTTTGCTGTCGGCGCTGCCGGTCGTCGCATCGGTGACGCTGACGAGCCACAGGGCGCGGCCTTCGTGCGAGCGCCCGTAGGTCTCCAAGCTCACGAGGCCTGGATGCTCGGCTGCCACCAGGTGCAGCCACTCGACGAGCTCGTCGTAGCGGAGGTACCGGTCGAAGCCGTACTCGGCAGCGGTCTGCATGAGGCCGGAGATTAGGTCGCGCCGGATGTCTACAGTCGGGGCATGACCGGAACGCTCGTCATCTTGCGCCATGGGCAGTCGACGTGGAACCTCGAGAATCTGTTCACCGGCTGGCACGACGTGCCACTCACCGAGCTCGGCCGGGCCGAGGCGGCCGCCGCCGGCGACACGATCCGCGAGGCCGGGATCACGTTCCACACCTCGCACACGTCGCTGCAGACCCGCGCCGTCGTCACCCAGAACCTGACGCTCGAGACGCTCGGGCAGCCGTGGCTCCCGGTGCAGCGCAGCTGGCGACTCAACGAACGCCACTACGGCGCGCTGCAGGGGCTCAACAAGGCCGAGACGGCCGCCCGCCACGGCGACGAACAGGTGCTGATCTGGCGCCGCAGCTACGACGTCCCACCACCCGCGCTCGGCCTCGACGACCCCGAGCACCCGATCCACGATCCGCGCTACGCCCACCTGCCGGTCGGCGTGCTGCCGGCGACCGAGTGCTTGAAGGACGTCGTCGCCCGCGTACTCCCCTATTGGTACGACTCGATCGCGCCGCAGCTGCTGGCCGGTCAGAACGTGTTGGTCACCGCTCACGGCAACTCGCTGCGGGCGCTGCTCAAGCACCTCGAGGACGTCGGCGACGACGCGATCGTCGACGTCAACATCCCCACCGGTGCGCCGCGGCGCTACGAGTTCGACGCCCAGCTGAATGTCACCTCGGCCGAGTACCTCGGCTATCAGGAAGCGGTCGCCGCGGCCGCCGCCG
>JAEZFY010000023.1 GCA_023417265.1 Actinomycetes bacterium
AGCCGGCACGCCGCCCGGGTCGCCGCCGCGGGTTCATTGAGCGCGCTCGGGGCGGCGACGGCGAGCCCGGCGGCGCACAGCGTGACGGCGGCCAGCGTCAACGTCGCGAGCAGCTTCACAGCCCGGGTACTCCGAGCCAGGCGGCCACCACCGCCGGGTCGCCGACCGGGCTGAGCGCAGCGGCGTCGTGGTCGCGGTGGTAGAGGGCGAGCAGCACCTCGGCGGCCGGGCCGCGCAGGGCGGCATCGCCCTTGGCGTGCTCGCGGGTGAACCGGTAGGTGCCGTCGGGCTCGTACCAGGCGAGCCATTCGCCGGCGACGTCGGTGCAGTGGATGTGCAGGCTCCCGGCCGGTGGGGTGGCCCGCTCGCGGGTCATCGTGCGTGGGTGGGTGACCTCGAAGAACTCGTCGATGCCGTCGCTCGCCAGTTCGGCGTCGAGCGGGGCCGGCGTGCCGACCGCCTGCTCGGCGTCCCAGCGGTGGAGCGCCAGCTCGTGCGCCTGGCGGCGCGGCCACACCCCGGCGACCCGCGCGACCAGGAACGGGTGCCACGTCGGCGCGGCCGGGTCGATGTCGCGCAGCGTGGCGAGCAGCCGTTGACCGCCCTTGACGAACCACTCGGCGAGCTCGTCTCCGGTGGCCTCGGCGCCGGGCTGGACGAACGCCGCCACCTGCGGGTTCTCGCCCGTCAGCAGGCACAGCCGGGCCCACCGATGGATGTGGCCGACGTGCCCGGTGAGCTGGCGCAGGTCCCACCCTGGGCAGGCCGCCACCGGCGCGTCGAGCGGGCCCGTGCGCACCGCCTCGGCGAAGCGGGCGAGGTCGGTGTCGATGTGGTCGACGTAGCGCTGCGGGTCGAGGGGCACGGCCCGCGAACCTACCCCCGCCGATACCCTGAAGGGATGAGCCCGTTGGAAGCCCTGGCCGGCCAGCGTGACGGGGCCAGCGCCCCGATCGTCACGATCACCGAAGCCGCGCTCGGCAAGCTGCTCGAACTGCGCGCCGACGAACCCGACGCCGACCAGCTCGGCCTGCGCCTGGCGGTGGTGTCGGGGCCGGGCGAGGAGTTCCGCTACGACCTCAGCTTCGACGAGTTCCTGAAGGCCGCCTTCACCGACGAGGTGCGCACCGTGGCCGGTGCCGACGGCACATCGATCAAGGTCGTCATCCCGGCCGACTCGGCCGAGCTGCTCCAGGACGCCACGCTCGACTACAGCGACGCCCAGGGCCTCGTGATCCGCAACCCCAACAAGCCGGCGATGCCGAGCGTCGAGGGCCTCGTGCGCGGCGACGAGCTGTCGGCCAAGATCGAGGTGCTCGTCGACACCGAGGTCAACCCGGCGTTGGCGGCCCACGGTGGCTTCGTCACCTTCATGGGCCACGACGGCGAGGGCACCGTCTACATGACGATGGGCGGCGGCTGTCACGGCTGCTCGATGAGCAAGGTGACGATGCTCGAGGGCGTGCAGACGATGCTCGGCGAGGCGCTCCCCGAAGTCGAGCGCGTCCGCGACCTCACCGACCACACCACCGGCGAGAACCCCTTCTACTCGTAACCCGAGCAAGCTCCCGGCACGCGCTGGTGAGGCTGCTCGCAGCGAACCGTTAGGCGAGCGAGGCGGTCAGGTCGGCGAGCAGGTCGTCGGCGTCTTCGAGGCCCACCGACACGCGCACGAGCCCGTCGGTGACGCCGGCCTCGGCCTGTTCGGCAGCCGTGAGGCTCACCGCAGTGGTGGTCGCCGGATGGGTGAGCAGCGTCTCGGGCCCGCCTAGCGACGTCGCGCAGCGCCCCACCCGCATCCGTGTGAACAGCTCGGCCACGGCATCGCGTCCACCGCCGAGCTCGAACGCGAGCATGCTGCCGAACTCGCGCATCTGGCGCTTGGCGAGATCGTGTTGCGGGTGCTCGGGCAGCCCCGGGTAGTGCGTGGCGGAGACCGCCGGGTGCTCGCTCAGGAATTCGGCCAGACGCTGGGCGGTGGTGCACTGCTGGCGCAGGCGCACGTGCAGCGTGCGCAGCCCGCGCAGGGCACTCGCCGCGTCGTGCGGTGACGCGGTGGCGCCGTGCAGGATCGCGTACGACCACAGCTCGCTGATCAGGTCGGTGTCGCCGGCAACGACGCCGAGCGTCACGTCGTTGTGCCCGCTGATGCCCTTCGTGGCCGAGTGGACGACGAGGTCGGCGCCGTGGGCGAGCGGGGTCTGCCCTAGTGGGGTGGCGAACGTCGAGTCGACCAGCGTGAACGGGCCGCGGATCGCGCCGAGCTCGTCGAGGTCGACCAGTTCGAGCCGCGGGTTCGACGGTGTCTCGGCGATCACGAGCATCGTCCGCCCGGGCTGCACCGCGGCGGCGAGCGCGCCCGGCGTGGTGCCGTCGACGAACGTCGTCTCGATGCCGAGCCGGGCGGCGGGACCCTGGAGGAACGCCAGCGTGCCCGAGTAGATCTGCCGGGCGGCGACGACGTGGCTACCGGCCGAGCACAGCGCCAGCACGGTGCTTGCCACGGCACCCATGCCGGATCCGAAGGCGAGCGCGGCGACGTCGGGATCGTCGCCGCCTTCGAGTTCGGCGATCGCGTGTTCGAAGGCGGCCACGGTCGGGTTGGAATAGCGGCCGTAGAACTGCGGCGAGCGCAACGTCGTGGCGGCCCGGTGGGCCTCGTCGAGCCCGTCGGACTGCCACACCGCGGTGGGCCAGATCGGGGTGTTGAGGCTGGCGCCGTTGGCGGCCCGACCGACGTCGACGACGCGGGTGGCCGGACGTCGTTCGGGGGAGGCCGGCATCGCCCGAATGTTAGAGCCCGAGCCGGGCGAGCACGGCGGCGTGTAACGCCGGGTTGGTGCTGATCGCCGAACGCGTGTGGTCGCTGCCGAACGGGTTCGTGAAGCGGCCCCCGGCTTCCTCGACGATCAACTGCGGAGCCACGACGTCGTAGAGGCCGAGCCCGACCGCGTCGACGGCGACGTCGAGTGCGCCTTCGGCCACCAGGCAGTGCTGCCAGAAGTCGCCGAACCCCCGCGCCCGCCGGGCGCCTTGCACGAGCCCGACCAGCGCGGTGGTCTTGCCGAGCGCGTCCCAGCCGGAGCTGAACGTGACGCTGACCTGGGCGTCGGCGAGCTGGTCGACATCGCTCACCCGCAGCGGTGTGGTGGCCCCGGCGTGCTCGCCGAACGCGCCGTGGCCGCGGCTGGCGTACCAGCGCCGCCCGAGCGCGGGTGCCGAGATCACGGCGACCTGGGGCACGTCGTCGTGGACGAGCGCGATCAGGCTGCCCCACACGGGAATCCCGCGGACGAACCCCGACGTGCCGTCGATCGGGTCGACGATCCACCGCCACCGTGACGCGGCGTCGCCCTGGAGGCCGTGTTCCTCGCCGAAGAAGCCGTGCCCGGGCCGCTCGGCGAGCACGCGCTCGGCGAGCAGCGCCTCGCACCCGCGGTCCGCTTCGGTGACTTCCGAACGGTCGTCCTTCCAGCCGAGCGTGAAGTCCTGGGCGTGGAAGCGCGGCAGCGTGTAGGCGTCGGCCGCGTCGGCGAGCTGGCGTGCCAGGTGCAGCTCGGCGGCGAGCGCGTCGCCGGTCACGACACGCGCGAGCGGGCGGCGGCGATCGCCCGGACCAGCCCGTCGGCGTCAAGCCCGTGGGTGGCGAGGATCTGGCGGGCGTCGCCGTGGGCCAGGAACTTGGTGGGCAGGCCGAGCACCTCGACCGGCAGCCCGGCGCGGAGCTGGTGCAGTTCGTCGGCGATCGCCATGCCGATTCCACCGGCGCGCACGCCGTCCTCGGCGGTGACGACGGCGGCGCAGCGCGCCGCCGCGGCGAGCATGTCGGGGTCGAGCGGGCTGCACGACCGAACGTCCCACACCTCGACGGGGTGGTCGCTCGCGGCGGCCGCCTTGAGCGCGGTCTCGACGAGCTTGCCGACCGCGAGCACGCACACCGTGCCGCTCGGGTCGGTGGGGCCGTCGACGACCCGGCGGGCGAGCACGCCGGTGCCGACGTCGTGTTCGGCGACGATGCGGGCGGCCCCGCGCGGGTAGCGGATCGCCACCGGGCCGGCGTCGGCGAGCGTCATCGCGTCGAGCAGCATCTGCTGCAGTTCCTGGGCGCTCGACGGGGCGAGCACACGCATGCCCGGCACCTTGGTGAGCAGGGCCAGGTCGTAGACGCCGTGGTGCGAGGCCCCGTCAGGGCCGGTGACACCGGCCCGGTCGAGGCAGAAGATCACCGGCAGGCGGTGCATCGCCACGTCGTAGACGAGCTGGTCCCACGCCCGGTTGAGGAACGTCGAGTAGATCGCGACCACCGGGCGCAACCCGCCCATCGCCATCCCGGCGGCGGCCGTGACGGCGTGCTGCTCGGCGATGCCGGCGTCGAAGAAGCGCTCGGGGAAATGCTGCTGGAACGGCAGCAGCCCGGTCGGGCCGGCCATCGCGGCCGTGATCGCGACCACCCGCGGGTCGAGCTCGGCGGCCTTGATGACCGCTTCGGCGAACGCCTGCGTGTACCCGGTGGGCACCGCTTTGGGGGGCCCGGCGACCGGGTCGAACACGGGGGCGTCGTGGAGGTGCTTCTCGTCGTCGTCCTCGGCGGGCGGGTAGCCGCGGCCCTTCTGGGTGAGCACGTGGACGAGGATCGGGCCCTCCTCGGAGAGCTCGACCGCGTTGCGGAGGGCTTCCTCGACGGCTTCGATCGAGTGCCCGTCGATCGGCCCGGTGTAGCGCACGCCGAGCGCCTCGAAGAACGCCGGCGGCTGGAGGATCTCGCGGACCCCGGCCTTGAAGCCTTCGAGCGCCTTCTCGGCGGTGGGGCCGAGCACCGGCAGGCTGTGGAGGAACTCCTCCATCCGGCGTTGCCGGCGCACGTAGACGGGGTTGAGACGGATGTCGGTGAGCGCGTGGCTGAGCTTGTCGGCGACCTTCTCGAGCGCCGACGGGTTGTGCTGGCCGGACTGCCCGGAGGGGTGCGCGTCGATCGCCTCGGCGATCCGGTCGAGGTGCTTGTCGCGCTGGTGGTTGGCCCACAAGTTCGAGATCGTCGGGGCGTAGCTACGGCCGTTGTCGTTGAGGACGATGATGACCCGGCGGCGGTGGTGGCCGAGGTTGTTGAGCGCCTCGTACGCCATCCCACCCGTCATCGCCCCGTCGCCGACGACGGCGACCACGTGGCGGTGCGTGCAGGCGCCGGCGTCGCGGGCGGCGGCCAGCCCGTAGGCGTAGCTCAGGGCGGTCGAGGCGTGGCTGTTCTCGACGAGGTCGTGACGGCTCTCCTCGCGGCTCGGGTAGCCCGACAACCCGCCCGACTGGCGCAGTTCGGTGAAGTCGCGGCGGCGACCGGTGACGATCTTGTGGGCGTACGCCTGATGACCGGTGTCCCAGACGATCGCGTCGGTGGGCGAGTCGAACACGCGGTGCAGGGCGAGCGTCAGCTCGACCGACCCGAGGTTCGAGCCGAGGTGTCCGGCGTTGTGGCTGACGGCGTCGACGATCAGGTCGCGGATCTCGCCGGCGAGCGCATCGAGCTCGGGATACGTGAGGGCGCGCAGGTCGTCGGGTTCGTTCACGCGCTCCAGGAACATGCGCCGATCACGCTATCGCTTGGCGACCGCCCCGCTCAGTCGCCGCCGACCGGCGCGTGGGCCTGATCGAAAGCGTCCCACAGCGCCGCGTAGCGGCCACCGGCGGAGAGCAGTTCGTCGTGGGTGCCGGCCTCGGCGACCTGGCCCTCCTCGATCAGGACGATCCGGTCGGCGCGCCGGGCGGTCTGCAGGCGGTGGGCGATCAGCAGCGTCGTGCGCCCGGCGGCGACGCGCGCCATCGCCCGCTGTACCTCGGCTTCGCTGGCGAGGTCGAGGTTCGAGGTCGCCTCGTCGAGGATCAGCACGGTCGGGTCGACGAGCGCGGCCCGGGCGAGGCACAGCAGCTGGCGTTCGCCCGCCGACAGCGAGCGCCCGGTTTCGCTGACCGGGGTGAGATAGCCGTGTGGCATCCCGGCGACGAGTTCGTGGGCGCCGACGGCTCGGGCAGCCTGCTCGATCTCGACGTCGGTGGCGTCGGGCCGTCCGTAGGCGATATTCGAGCGGATCGTGCCGGCGAAAAGGAACGGCTCTTGCGGCACGTAGCCGAGCTGCCGCCGGTAGGCGGCGAGGTCGAGCGTGCGCACGTCGAGCCCGTCGACGAGCACGCGCCCACCGGTGGGGTCGTAGAAGCGGGCGACCAGCTTGACGAACGTCGACTTGCCGGCGCCGGTGGTGCCGACGAGGGCGACCGTCTCGCCGGGAGCGATCGTGAGGTCGACCCCGCGCAGCGCCTCGGGTGCATTGGCCGAGTAGCGGAAGCGGACGTCGTCGAGCACCACCTCACCCGACCAGCGCTGCGGGTCGACGGGTGCCGCCGGTGCCGGCGTCGACGACGGTGTGGCGAGCAGCTCGTCGAGCCGGCCGAGCGAGATGCGGGCCTGGACGAGCTGGTCGAACACCGCCGAGAGCTGTTGCAGCGGCGAGTAGAACTGGTCGAGGAACAGCAAGAAGGCAACCAGCAGGCCGGCGGTCACGTCGCCGTTGGCGATGAGGTGCGCGCCGAACCAGAGGGTCACCGCCTTGGCGATCGTCGACAGCAGCTGCACCGCCGCGAAGTAGGTGCTCATCAGCGCCATCGAGCGCAGGCGCAGATCGCGGAAGCGCTGCGACTTGGCGGCGAAGCGGGCGGCGTTGTTGTCGGTGCGAGCGAGCGACTGGGTGACCCGCACGCCGGCGATGCTCTCCTGCAGTTCGGCGTTGACGACCGACACCGCGTCGCGGGCGAGCAGGTAGTTGCGGGCCGACTGGACCTGGAACCACGCCGTGACCGCGGCGAGCACCGGCAGCACCGCGAACGCGGCGAGGGCGAGCCGCCAGTCGAGGTACAGCAGCACCACGACCACGCCGGCGCACGACACGATCGCCGAGAGGGCGACCATCAGCCCTTGTTGGAGCAGCTGCGCCAGGGCCTCGACGTCGGTGGTCATGCGGGTCATGATCCGGCCGCCGAGCTCGCGGTCGTAGTAGTCGAGCGACAGGCGCTGCAGGTGGGCGAACGTGCGCACGCGCAGCGTGTACAGCATCCGCTCGCCGACCCGGGCGACGAGCCGCATCTCGATCACCTGGTTGGCCCAGCTGGCGAGTTGCACGGCGAGGAACGCCAGCACCATCCACCACAGGACGCGGCTGTGCCCGTCGGCGACGCCGGCGTCGAGCCCGTGGCGGATCAGCAGCGGACCGACGAGCGTGGTCAACCCGTCGATCACCACGAACGCGGCGACGGCGACGAGCGCCCACCGGAAGCGCCGCAGCAGCGTGCTCAGCGTTGACCGGCCGTCGCTGCCGGCGGCCGCCTCGGCACGGGTGACGTCGGGGCTGCCCGCCAGCGGGGGCAGGTGGGCGACCCGGGCGAGCAGCTCCGGCGTGGCGGCGACG
>JAEZFY010000056.1 GCA_023417265.1 Actinomycetes bacterium
GTCGAACCCGGTGCTGATCTTCTCCAAGGGCACCGTGCGCACCGGCGCGCCCGTGAGCGGCATCCGGCGCACGGCCGGGGCGGGGGGGGGCGGGGCGGTGACGGCTGACGTCGGGGCCGTCGTGGCGACGTCGGTGGTGGCCGGGGCGGCGGTCGAGGTCGGGGCGGAGGTGGTGGCGACCGGCGCGGCGGCGACGGTGGTGGCCGTCGTGTCGTCGTCGCCGCCCGAGCAGGCCGCGAGGGCGAGGCTGGCGGCGACGAGCGCCGCGAGGGGGAGTCGGAGGTGGTTCACAGTTCTCTCAGTAGGGCGATCCGCTCTTCGAGCGGGGGGTGGGTGTCGAACAGGCTGTGGGTGCGGCGCAACTTGCCCGCATCGCCGACGCCGCTCATCGGTTGTTCGATCCACAAGTGTGCCGTAGCGGTGGACGCGGAGTGCGTCACCGTCGTGTCGGCCTGGAGCTTCTCGAGCGCCGAGATGAGGCCCGGCGGGTAGCGCGTCATCTGGCAGGCGCTGACGTCGGCGAGCGTTTCGCGCTGGCGCGAAATCGCGGCTTGCATCGCCTTGGCGGCGATCGGGGCGAGGGCCAGCAGGGCGAAACCGACGATTGCGAACACGGGGTTGTTGCTGTTGCCGTGGTCGCCGTCGCGGCGGACGCGGCCGCCATTCCACCACATCGTGCGGATCGCGATGTCGGACAGGAGGGCCACCGAGCCGACCAGCGTGACCGCCAGCGTCGACACGAGGATGTCGTAGTTGCGGATGTGGCTGAGCTCGTGGGCGACGACGCCTTCGAGTTCGACCCGGTTGAGCTTTTCGAGCAGCCCCGAGGTCACCGCGATCGCGGCGTTGCGCGGGTTGCGGCCGGTAGCGAACGCGTTCGGCGCCGGGTCGTCGATCACGTACACGCCCGGCTTGGGGAGCCCGCTGGCGATGCACAGACCTTCGACGAGATTGTGGAGGCGCGCGTACTGGGCCGGGTCGGCGGGCTTGGCGCGGCTGACGGCGAGCGCGATCTTGTCGGCTTTCCAGTACGAGGCGAAGGCGATCGCACCGGCGACGACGAGGGCGATCAGCGTGGCGACGAGCCCGCCGCCGATCAGGAAGCCGAAGGCCGCGCCGACGAGGCCGAGCCCGACGACGAACCCGGTGACGAGCAGCGCGCTGCGGCGCTTGTTGGATCGGATCAGTTCAAACATGACGGGGAGGCCGAGGGGGTCGGGGGGCGACCCGCCCGGCCCGCCAATTCAACCGTCAGAACTCGACCGTCGGCGCGGTGCGCGCGGCTTCGTCGGCCTCGAAGTACTCGCGCTTTTCGAACTTGAACATGCGCGCGAAGAACATCGTCGGGAACTGCTCGAGCTTCTGGTTGTACGACAAGACCGAGTCGTTGTAGAACTGCCGTGCGTAGGCGACCCGACCTTCGGTGGCCGAGAGCTCTTCTTGCAGGGCGAGGAAGTTCTGGTTGGCCTTGAGGTCGGGGTACGCCTCGCCGAGCGCGAACAGCTGGCGCATCGCCCCGGTGAGGACGTTGTCGGCTTCGGCCTGGGCGTGCGGGGTGTTCGGTGCCGCGGCGGCGACGTTGCGGGCCGTGATCACGGCGTCGAGGGTTTCGCGCTCGTGAGCGGCGTAGCCCTTGACGGTTTCGACGAGGTTCGGAATCAGGTCGAGCCGGCGCTTGAGCTGCACGTCGATCTGGGCCCAGCCGTTCTCGATCTGGTTGCGGCGCCGGATCAGGCCGTTGTACGCGGCGATCAGCCAGATCACGACGATCAGGACGATCGCCAGGACGATCAGGAGAATCCACATAGTGGCGCCAGGCTACTTCGCGATGTCGGCGTAGATCGCGGCATACCGGTCGGCCAGGGCACCCATCGCGAACTCGTCGGCGCGTGCCGAGCCGGCGCGCACGAGACGTTCGGCGAGCGGCGGGTCGCCGAGCACGCGCTCGAGTGCGGCGGCCAGCGCAACCGGATCGCCGGGTTCGACGAGCAGCGCGTCGACGCCATCGGTGGCGACGTTGCGGTAGCCGTCGAGCGCGCTGGCGACGACGGGTGTGCCGGCGGCCATCGCCTCGATCAGGACAACCCCGAACGACTCGCCGTGCAACGACGGGGCGCAGAACACCGCGGCCGAGCGCAGCCGGGCCAACTTGTCGGCTTCGCTGAGCCGCCCGAGCCACTCGATGCGCCGGTCGCCGGCGTAGGTGGCGCGCAGGCTGTCGGTGTCGGGGCCGTCGCCGGCCAGCCACACGGTGACGTCGTGGCGCACGTGACGGAGCGCGTCGAGCAGCACGTGCACGCCCTTGCGTTCCTCGTGCCGGCCGAGGAACAGGATCGCCGGCGCACTCCCCTGCTGGCCGCGTGGCACGGCCCGGATGCGCTCGGTCTCGACCCCGTTGAAGAGCACTTCGTAACGTCCCTCGGTGCCCTTGTCGTCGCGTATGAGGTAGCGGGCGACCAGCTCGAGCGCATCCTTCGACACGACGACCTTGTGGTCGAGCCGGTCAGCGATGCGGGCGAAGATCGCCCCGCCGAGGCGATAGACCGTCGAGCGCCCGGCCGCGTGGAACGTGCCGACCGTCGGGGCGAGGTGCATCGTGGTGGTGGTGATCGCCACCCCGGGGGCGAGCGGCTCGTGGACGTGGATCACGTCGAACTGCTCGTCGCGCAGCGCCCGCACGGTACGCAACGCCGCCGACGGGTCGGGGGCCAGCGGGGCGATCGACCCGTTGGCGCTGGTGGGAAGGCTGTCGCCGAGCGGTGTCACGAACGCCTCGGGCGGCGGGCCGTCGCACGGGCCGAGCACGCGCACCTCGTCGCCGCGCCGGCGCAACTCGCGGGCGAGTCCGAGCACCTGCGCCTGTACTCCCCCGGGAATCGACAGGCTGTAGGGGCACACCATGCCGATCCGCATCGCGTGCACGCTAGGTCAACGGGGCATCGGCGGTGCGCTGGCGACCTGGGCTCGCGACGCGACAATTGCGGGGTCCACGGATGCGCGCCGTGTGGGGGGTGCTTACAAGCAGGAGATGGCACTTCCTCGGTGGGCACTGCGCGCCGCCCCAGCGGCGGTTCTGGCGACGACCGTGGCAGTCGTCGCGGCCCCGGCCGGCCCGGCCGATGCGGCTCAGATCTTGTCGCAGGGCCAGGCCCACACCACCACCGTGGCGAGCTGCACACCGGGTTTCGCTCCGCTCCTACCGGGCGTGTGGGGGCCGATCCCAGCCCTCTTGCCGTCGCCCGGCATCAATGCCTGGGCCGAGCACTACACCAACCCGCACGCGGGATTCCCCGGCGTCGGCCAGCAGTACCGGATGCGAGTGGTGTTCGGAGCGCCCGGCGACCCGTGCCAGACCCAGGCGGTGAAGGTGTCGGCGGCGCTCGGGCCGAACACGACCGTGACCGGCCCGATCACGTGCCAGTACTTCCAGATCTCGAACGACGCGCCGGTCAGCTACAGCAACTGCCAGAACGCGCTCCCTACCTCGGCTGGCACAGCGCCGTACACCCTGCGGATCAACGATCCGCTGGGCGGCAGCCGGGGCGGCGCGTGGCTGGTGCCGAACGGGCAACTCATCGTCATCGAGATCCCGGTCACCACGAGCGTCGCCGGCTCGCGCGAGTACGGGTTCGACCTGCGGATCGCCGACGGCATGTCGGCGCAGGGCAGCTGGATCCAGGTCAAGCACTCCGCCATCGTGTACGGAACCCACGCCGGCGGCGGCTCGACCCCGCCCCCGGGTGGTGGCGGCCCGCCGGCGGGCAACCCCTACTGCCACCCGACTACCGGGGCGACCCGCTACGGGCCGGGCCGGATCGGGTACCCGAGTAGCCCACCAACGTTGGGCTTCCACACGCCCGGCGTCAGTGCCCTGCGCAGCGACGGCGGCGTGCTGTGGTCGTTCCTCGAGCCGCAGGGAACGACCGGCAAGATCCAGATGCAGCTGCGCCTGACGGGCGACAGCGTGCCGGCCAACTGGGACACGGTCGAGATGTGCTTCGACGACAGCGCGTTGCCGAGCTACAGGATCTTCGCCGACGCCAGCGGAGCGCTCGCGCCGAACACGTCGTACCAGTGGCGAGTCAGGTACTTCCCCGAGTACCACAACGGATCCACGTGGGTCGGGGGCACCATGATCGATACCGCATGGTCGGAACCGTTCCTCACGCTGCCAGCGTCGACGGCAGTGGTCGGTGCCAGCGACCCGTTCCGGCCCGAGGTCCAGGTGCCGTGCACCGCGGAGGAACTGACCGAGTATCTGCTCGACCCGACGGTGCTCACGATCACGTTCGAGTGTCCGCGCGATCCCGCTACCGGAATGACCAAACCGGTCACCCTGCAGCTCACCCAGGAACACGTGATCGACCGCTCGCTGACGATCGAAGGCGGTGGGTTGGTGACGCTCCAGGCCGCGTCCAACAAACGCCTGTTTGAGGTCCGCGAGCAGAACGTCGTGTTCGATGGGCTCGGCCTCACGGGCGGGAGCTCGAGCACCGACGGTGGAGCGGTTCTGATCAACCAGAACGGGACACTCACCGTGCGCGACTCGATCGTCCACGGCAACCGGGCGATGTACCACGGTGGGGCGTTCCGGGTGCTCGAGGGTTCCGGGCCCGGTCGCGGTCAACTGACGATCATCAACAGCACCGTGTCCGCCAACCATGCCGGCCATGGCAACGCCGCAACCGGCGCCGGCGGGGCCGTCTCGAACAGCGGCAACCTGACGATCGTCGCCTCGGAGATCAGCGGCAACACGGCACGCAACGTCGGCGGTGCGCTCGCCGCGGGGCCCGGCTCGCAGACCCGCACCTACCTGGCCACGTTCTCCCGCAACCGGGTACTCACGACGGGCGGCGCAGTGACCGGCGTCGGCGGAGCCGCCGCCGTCAGCGGGTTCGTCGAGATGCGGAACACGACGTTCTCGGAGAACGAGGCCGAGCTCGCCGGTGCGCTCAAGCTGAACCCGACCGCGAGGATCCTCGTCGCCTCCGGACAGTCGATCGGCTTGGCGAACTTGACGGTCGTCGGCAACCGAACCACCGGCGCGAGCGGTGCGCTTGCCGTCGATCCGCCGACCGGGGGCGGTGGCGCCCCCATCCAGATCCGCAACTCGGTGATCGCCGGCAACGCCGGAAAAAACTGCGCCAGCGCGTTGACGGGGCTGGTCCAGCACGGCGGCAACGTCGAGGACGCAGCCCACTGCGGGTTCAACCAACCGACCGATCGGACGAACGCCAACGTGCCGTTTAGCCACCTCGGTTCGTGGGGCCAAGCGGGCGGTGGCTACACCCGCCTGATCAGCACGTTGGTGCCGCTCCACGGGTCGGCCGCGATCGGCGCGGCGACCGCGTGCGGCGCGCCGGCTGGATTCCCCGCCGACCGGGACGCCAACTACCGCCCCCAGCCGGCGAGCGGCCGGTGCGACGCGGGCGCCGTGCAGGTCGTCGCTGACGATGCCGCTCCCGCCGCCACGGAGATCACCCGCCGCGCCGCCTCCCCCACCACCGCCAGCCAGGTGTCGTGGACGGTCGAGTTCTCCGAGGGAGTGGTCGGTGCCGACGCCGGCGACTTCGCACTGACCGCCACCGGCCGCAGCGCCGCCCAGATCGTGTCGGTGACCCCGATCGGCCAGTTGATCGAGCAAGCGTCCCCCGACGCCACGCCCACGGTGCACGAGGTCGAACTACCGGCCGGAACGCTCGCCGCCCGATATCGGGTGGATGCCACGGCAGGCACCGGTGACGGAGGCTCGCTCACCCTCGACCTGAAGCCGGGCGCCAGCATCTGGGACGCCAGCAACATGCAGACGACGGCAGGTCTGACCGGCCCTGCCTACGCGTTCTCACCCAGCGGCGGTCCGGGTGGTCCGGGTGCTCCGGGCGGACCCGTCGGGATGATCGGGCCGAGCGGACGCGTGTGCATGGGCGTTTCCGGCGACCCCGGCGACGTGGCCCTCGTCAACCTCACCCCCGTCCTCGCCGCGGGCCCCGGCAACGGCCAACTGCTCTCCTCCGACGTCACCGAACCCCCCAACGCATCCAACGTCAACTACGCCCCCGGCACCGTCGACCCCAACGTCGCCGCCGCACCGATCGGCACCGACGGCACGGTCTGCTACCTCAACAGCCGCCACACCACCGTCCACCTCATCGCCGACCACCTCGGCACCATCACCAGCACCGCCTACACCCGCGCCGACCCCACCGGCGCCCCCAAACGCCTCATCGACACCCGCGGCTAGCCGTCTCAGCGGGGGCGGTCAGACTCGGCGCGACTCGGTGTGGCGGGCCGGCCCGAACCGGGTGGCGATCTCGTCGGCTTCGAGCGGGTGGCTGAGCAGGTACCCCTGGCCGAGGTCGCAGCCCCAGTGGCGCAGTTGGTGCAGTTGCCCGGTGGTCTCGACGCCTTCGGCGACGGTGAGCACGTTGAGCGACTCGGCCATCTGCAGGATCACCCGGGTCAGCGACCCGCCGGGGGTCTCGTTGCTGCTGGCGATGGTCTGCGAGTCGATCTTGATGAAGTCGACCGGGTAGCGCTGGATGTAGTTCAGCGAGGCCGTGCCGGAGCCGAAGTCGTCGACGGCGAACCGGACGCCGAAGCGGCTCAAGCGCTCGAACGTGTCGCGCATGCGCTGGCTCTCCTCGGCAAGCACGGTTTCGGTGACCTCGAGCACGACGAGGCGCGGGTCGACGCGGTGACGCTCGACGAGTTCGATCAGGGTGTCGACGAACTCGGGCTGGCGGAGCTGCACCGGCGAGATGTTGAAGCTCACGTAGAGGCGGTGGCTCGACCGCCACGCGGCGGCATGAATGAGGCCTTGTTCGAGGATCCAGTAGCCCATCGGCACGATCACGCCGGTGCGCTCGGCGATCGGGATGAACTCGCCGGCGGGGATCTCGCCGAACTCGGCGTGGTGCCAGCGCACGAGTGCTTCGGCGCCGGTGACCTGCCCCGAGCGGAGGTCGACGTAGGGCATGTACACGAGCCGCAGCTCGCCGTTCTCGAGCGCCGCGCCGAGCTGACCACGGTACGCCAGCAGCTTGCTGGCGACGAGCCGCATCGCCGGGTCGAAGATGCGGATCTGGCCCTTGCCGGCGCGCTTGGCCTCGTACATCGCCACGTCGGCGTCGCGCAGCAGGCTCGACGTGCTCATTCCCGGGGCGGCGACCGCGACACCGACGCTGGCGAGCACGGCGACTTCGACGTCGCCGACCTGAATCGGGTCGGCGAGCTCGGCGAGCAACGCCTCGGCGACGCTGATCGCCCGGTCGATGCCGCCGCGGTCCTCGAGCAGCAGGGCGAACTCGTCGCCGCCGAGCCGGGCAGCCGTGTCGCCGGTGCCGGCGGCGCGCCGGATCCGGTTGGCGACCGCTTGCAGCACGAGGTCGCCGGAGGCGTGCCCGAGGCTGTCGTTGACGCTCTTGAAGTCGTCGAGGTCGACGAACAGGACCACGACCGGGTCGGCTTCGGAGCGGGTGACCCGCAGGGCGTGGTCCATGCGGTCGAGGAAGAGCGCCCGGTTGGCGAGTCCGGTCAGCTCGTCGTGGAACGCCCGATGGCTGAGTTGCCGTTCGAGGTTGCGCTGGTCGGTGACGTCGCGGAACGTCGTGATGACGCCGCGCACGGCTTCGTTGTCGAGCAGGTTGGCGACGACCGCGGTGACCCGGCGAATGTGCCCGCTCGAATGCAGCGCGTCCGACTCGAACTCGAGCTTGGTGCCGCTGCCGGCGGCGATCAGCTCGGCGAACTCGGCCTGCCGTAGGAGTTGTTCCGTCTCGGTGAGCAGCGACAGCACCGGCTCGCCGACCACGCTCTCCGGGGGCCGGCCGAGCGTGGCCAGGATGCCCGGGCTGGCGTAGCTGACGGTGCCGTCGCGGTCGGACAGCAGCACGACGTCGCTCGAGTGCTCGACCATCGCCCCGAGCCGCTCGGCGCCGCGCGAGTCGACGAAGTGGAGGATCTCGGCGACGAGACGGCGGCTCTCGACGATCGCCAGGACGGCGACGATCGCCGCCGCCGTGCACACGACCAGCCGCGATCCGAGCGAGTCGATCGCCACTGCGGCGGCGAGCACGAGCGCCGCCAACGCCAGCACCGAGACGGCGAACAGGCTCACGAGCTGCGGCCAGTCGGCGGGGCGCGGGGCGGCCGCCGCGCGCATCACGTCGCGCATCTGCGGGGTGGCCATCAGCACCGCCACCCCGAGCGGGCCGACCATCCACAGGGCCGCGGCCCAGTTGCCGGGCGTCAGCCCGTCGGTGGCCCACACGACGTTGTGGATCAGGTCGCACAGGGCGACGACGAGCCCGCCGGCGGTGGCGCCGATCCGTGCCGGGCGATGCGCCGGATCGCGGGCGAGCCGGAACCAGGCAACCACCGCGACGGCCACGGCGAGGGCGGGGCTGAGCGCCACCCACGCCCACGTGGGCAGGTTGATCTCGTCGCCTTCGATGTAGTTGCCGGTGAACACCAGCCACACGAGCGCGGTGGCGACCACCGTCAGGACGACGGGTTCGACCCCGCCCCACGGATCGCGTTCACGGCGGCGGGTCGGCCGGGTGCCCAGGACCCCCAGGGCGAGCGCCGGGTAGGCGAGCACGATCGTGAACTGGTAGGCGCCGGGGAACACGGGCCCGGTGTCGCCGTACCACTCGGCCGCGGCCGCCAGCCGGGCGACGACGTACACCGCCATCCCACCCGACATCACGATCCACGACCCGGGACGCCCCGGCCGGGTGCGCGCCACCGAGACGAGCGTGACGAGCACGGCCAGGGCCGGGACGCCGGCGGCGAGCAGCTCGGCCGACTGCCGGGGCGTCACCGTCAGGTAGGCGGCAACGAGTGCTGCGCCAACGGCTGCCACCGCGATCGCCGCATACGGAACCCGCCTCATCGTTCGCTTATCGGCCGCGAGTTCCTCAACGTTGAGTCAAGCGCCGGGGATTTCTCGGCTTCGTCACCCGGTTCGGCTCCGTACCCCGGGTCAGAGGGCCAGTTCGGCTGGAGCAGGTGCCACTGCGTCGGTGCCCGGCGGATCAGCAGCTCGAGTTCGCCGGCGAGCTGTTGGGTGACCCGGGCGACGTCGGCCCGTAGGCCACCGCCGGAGCGGGTGAGGTCGAGCGGCGGGCGAACGAGGCCGAAGTGACCGCCGGCGGGCTGGGCGACGCTCGGATCCGTGAAGTACACGGCGGTCGGCAGCACGGGGGCGCCGGTGCGCAGCGCCAGCGTGGCCGGGCCGGCCGGCAGCGTGGTGGCTTCGCCGAAGAACTCGACTGGCACGCCGGTGCGCTGCAGGTCGCGGTCGCACAGCAGGCAGACCACGTCGTTGCGTCGCAGCGCGGCGAGTACCTCGGTACCGACGTCCGGGCCGAGCGCGACGACGTTCATGCCGAGCCGGCTGCGCAGGCCGACGAACCACTCGAACAGTTCGGGTGGGTCGAGCCGCTCGACGACGACGGTGATCCGTAACCCGTTGTCGACCAGCCAGCGACCCGCCCACTCCCAGCCGCCGAGGTGCGGGAGCGCGAGGATCACCCCGCGGCCACCGGCGAGCGCCTGCTCGACATGCTCGTACCCCTCGACGCGCATGCCTCGGGCCACCGCCTCGGCCGAGAGGTGCGGGAGACGGAAGCTCTCGAGCCAGTACCGGGCGTACGAGTCGAACGCGGCGAGCGCGGCGCGGCGCAGCTTGGCGCCGCGCAGCGTCGGGTCGGCGCGGCGCAGATGGCGCATGAGCATCGCCCGCTTTGGTGCATCGAGTGATCCGGCACCCCACCCGAGGGCGGGGGCCACGAACGGGGTCGCCACCGCCGGCCGCGCCCCCGCCGCCAGGGCCGCGGCCCGAAAGGCGTTGACGGTGACGTTCGGATGCACGCCGCGCGCCCGCCGTCGTCGCCCGTCAGCCCTGGCGGCGGCCGGCTCGCTCGCGCAG
>JAEZFY010000041.1 GCA_023417265.1 Actinomycetes bacterium
GTCCCGTTCCACCGCCCACGCCGAGTCGGTGGCCGAACTGCTGTGCGCCGAGCTCGAGCAGCACGGCCTGCCGGTCGACCTGGCTGCTGCCGAGCGCCTGATCGGTGACGCGATCGGGCCGCGCCCGGCAGGCCCCGCCGACGAGGAACGCGCCCGCGCCGAACGCGACGAGGCCGTACTCGTCCACGCCGCGCCCGGGGGCCGCGCCGACCTGCGCAACCCCGCCGACGTCAAGGCCTTACTCCGGCGGGTCGGCTTCGATCTCCCCGACACGCGCGCGTGGCGACTCAAACAGCACGCCCACGAGCACCCCCTGATCGCGTCCTTGTTGACGTGGCGCAAGGCCGAGCGGATCGCCACCACCTACAGCTACCGCTGGCTCGACGAGCACGTCCGCGGCGGGCGCCTGCGCGGTGAGTGGAGCAGCTCCGACGGGGCGGCCGGGCGGATGACGGCGAGCGCCGGGCTGCACAACATGCCAGCCGAGTTCCGGGTCGCCGTGGCCGCCGAGCCGGGCTACGCCTTCGTGCACGCCGACCTCGGCCAGATCGAGCCACGCGTGCTCGCCGCCGTCTCGGGCGATCGGGCGTTGATCGCGGCGACCGCCGATCCCGATCTCTATCAACGTGTCGCGGCGAGGCTCGGCGTCACCCGCGAGCAGGCCAAGGTCGGGGTGCTCGGGGCGATGTACGGGGGCACCACCGGAAACTCCGGTCTCGCGCTGCCGCGCTTGCGGGTCGAGTACCCGCAGGCAATGGCGCTGCTCGAACGCGCCGCCGAGACGGGCAGCCGCGGGGAACCGGTGCTCACCGTCGGCGGGCGCCTGGTGCGGATGTGGAGCAGCGACACCTACGACGAGCGCGGGGTCGGCGACATCGATCGGGCCCGCCAGGCGGCGGCAGCACGCGGCCGGTACGCCCGTAACGCCCTCATCCAAGGCGCCGCGGCGGAGTTCTTCAAGGCCTGGGCGGTCACCTTCCGGGCCCGCGCCCACGCCGCCGGGTTGGACGCCCGGATCGTGCTGTGCCTCCACGACGAACTGCTGATCCACGCGGCCGAACCGATCGCCAGCGACGCCGCCGAGCTGCTCGGCGCGGCGCTCCGTGAAACCGCCCAGCGCTGGTCGCCCGAGCCGGACGTGCGCTTCCTCGCCGCCGTTTCGGTGGTTGCCCGATGGTCGGACGCCAAGGGGTGAGCGCGATACTCTGCGCTTGGTGACCCGGCAACGGCGCCGGGTTCCAGGGGGGAATCGACATGACCGACACGGGGGTGTTGGATCGTCTCGTCGTCCGCTTCGCGGGCGACTCCGGCGACGGGATGCAGCTCACCGGCGACCGGTTCACTTCGGTGAGCGCGTCGTTCGGGAACGACCTGTCGACGATGCCCGACTACCCGGCCGAGATCCGTGCCCCTGCCGGCACGGTGAACGGGGTGTCGAGCTTCCAGGTCCATCTCGCCGACCACGACATCACCACGCCGGGTGACAGCCCCAACGTGCTCGTGGCCATGAACCCGGCCGCCCTCAAAGCCGACCTCGCCCGGCTCGAGCCGGGCGGAACGCTGATCGTCAACGAGGACAGTTTCGACGAGCGCGACCTCGCCAAGGCCGGCTACACCAGCAACCCGTTGGAAGACTCGTCGCTCGCCGGCTATCGGCTGATCAAGGTGCCGATGACGAGCCTCACCAAGCAAGCCTGCGAGCCGCTCGGTGTCAAGCCCCGCGACGCTGAACGTTCGAAGAACTTCTTCGCCCTCGGGCTGGTGTCGTGGATGTACACGCGCCCCATCGAACCGACCCTCAACTGGATCGCCTCGCGCTTCAAGGACCCGCTCGTCTCCGGCGCCAACACGGCCAGCTTCCAAGCCGGCTACCACTTCGGTGAAACCACCGAACAGGTCGGGCACCGCTACGAGGTCCGCCCCGCCAAGCTGCCACCCGGCGAGTACACCTCGATCACCGGCAACACGGCCCTGGCGTGGGGGCTGGTGGCCGCCGGCCAGCTCGCCCAGCTGCCGGTGACCCTCGGCTCGTACCCGATCACCCCGGCCAGCGACATCCTCCACGAGCTCAGCAAGCACAAGCACTTCGGCGTGCGCACCGTGCAGGCCGAAGACGAGATCGCGGCCGCCGGGATGGCGCTCGGAGCGGCGTTCGCCGGGCACCTCGGCGTCACCACCCCGCGCGGCCCGGGCGTCTCGCTGAAGGGGGAGACGATCTCGCTGGCGGTCTCGATCGAGCTCCCGATGCTGATCATCGACATCCAGCGCGGCGGCCCGTCCACCGGCCTCCCCACCAAGACCGAGGCGGCCGACCTCAACATCGCCATGTACGGCCGCCACGGGGAGGCACCGCTGCCGATCGTGGCCGCCTACTCGCCGGCGCAGTGCTTCTTCGCGGCGATCGAAGCGGCACGCATCGCGATCACCTACCGCACACCCGTGATCTTGCTCAGCGACGGGTTCTTGGCGAACGGGTCCGAGCCGTGGCGCGTGCCCGACACCACCGACCTGCCCGACATCAGCGTGCCCTTCACCACCGCGCCGAACGGCGTCGACGCCGACGGCAACCCGACCTTCCTGCCCTACCTACGCGACCCCGACACGCTGGCCCGCCCGTGGGCGATCCCGGGCACTCCCGGGCTGATGCACCGGGTAGGCGGGCTCGAGAAGGCCGACCGCACCGGCAACATCGACTACACGCCCGCCAACCACCAGTTGATGGGCGACCTGCGCGCTGCCAAGGTCGAGCGCATCGCCGACAGCTACCCGCCGCTCGTCGTCAACGGCGACGCCGACGAGGCCGACGTGTGCATCCTCTCGTGGGGCTCGACGTGGGCCTCGGTTCACGCCACGGTCGAGCGCCAACGGCGCGCCGGCAACAAGGTCGCGTGGATCCACCTCACCCACCTCAACCCGCTTCCCAACGAGCTCGGTGAGCTGTTGCGCCGGTATGCCACCGTGATCGTGCCCGAGCTCAACCGGGGCCAACTGTGCGCGATCGTGCGCGCCAAGTACCTCGTCGACGCCCGGTCGGTGAGCAAGGTCGCCGGGCTGCCGTTCACCGTTCGCGAACTCGAGGACGCGATCGAACGAATCCGCACCGAGCGCAAGGAGGTCGGGCAGTGAGCGAAGTCGCCGTGCCGTTGACGTCGAAGAAGGACTGGGCCTCCGATCAGGAGGTTCGCTGGTGCCCCGGATGCGGCGACTACGGCATCCTCCAAGCGGTCCAGCAACTGATGCCCGAGCTCGGGGCGTCGCCGGAGCGCACCGTGTTCGTGTCGGGGATCGGCTGCTCGAGTCGGTTCCCGTACTACATGAGCACGTACGGCATGCACTCGATCCACGGGCGCGCCCCGGCGATCGCCACGGGCATCGCGGTCGCTCGACCGGACCTCGACGTGTGGGTCGTCACCGGGGACGGCGACGGCCTCTCGATCGGCGGCAACCATCTGATCCACGCCTTGCGGCGCAACGTCAACCTGACGATCCTGTTGTTCAACAACCGGATCTACGGGCTCACCAAGGGCCAGTTCTCGCCCACCAGCGAACTCGGCAAAGTCACCAAGTCAACCCCGTTCGGCTCGATCGATCCGCCGTTCAACCCACTCGCCGTGGCGCTCGGGGCGGAGGCCAGCTTCGTCGCCCGCACCCACGACCTGGATCGCAAGCACATGATGGAAACGTTCCGTGCGGCGTACCAGCACCGCGGGGCGGCGTTCGTCGAGATCTACCAGAACTGCAACGTGTTCAACGACGGGCAGTTCGACGGGATCACCCGCCGCCAAGTCCGCGACGAGATGATGATCGAGCTCCACCATGGCCAGCCGATCCTGTTCGGCGCCGACAAGCAGCGCGGCGTGATGATGGGCACCGACGGGTTCCTGCAACTCGTCGAGGTCGCCGACGTGGGGATCGATCGGATCCTCATCCACGACGCCCACCACCCGTACCCGTCACTGGCGTTCGCGCTGGCTCGCCTGAACACCGACGATCACTCCCCGACTCCGTTCGGAATCTTCCGTGAGGTCGAGCGCCAGGAGTACGCCGGGGCGGTCAGCGCCCAGCTGGCGGCCACCGCGGCACAGAAGGGGCCGGGCGATCTCGCCGCCCTGCTGCGCAGCAACGGCACCTGGCAGGTCGCTTGACTAGACGAGCAGCAACGCCACTGCGCCGAAGTGGCACAGCGCGGCGATCACGGTGAGGGTGTGCCACACCTCGTGGTACCCGAACACCGACGGCCACGGGTCGGGGCGCCGCAGGAGCAGGATCGGGAAACCGACCGTGTAGGCGACCCCGCCACCGAGCACGAGCGCCAGTTGGGCGCCCGAGAGGTGGCTGGCCAGGGCCGGCGCGGCAGCCACCGCAGCCCATCCCATCACCGGATACAGCGCGTAGCTCACGCCGTTCATGCGCTGCCAGCCGGCGAGCTTGATCGTGACGCCGAGCAGGCCGAGGCCGCCGACGGTGCACAGCAGCGGGATGCCCCACGCCGGGGGCAGGCCGACCAGGCAAATCGGAACGTACGTGCCGGTGATCAAGAAGTAGATCATCGAGTGGTCGAGACGCTGCATGACCATCCGCTGGCGGTACGACCGGGCGAGCCGGTGGTAGGCGGCCGACGTGCCGAACACGAGCAGCAGCGTGGCGAAGTACACGCCGGCCGCCGCCCGGGCGGCCGGCCGGTCGGCAAACACGACGAGCAAGACCCCGGCGGGAATCGCGGCGAAGAACGTCCACGAATGCAGCACACCACGCCACGCCGGGCGCTCGGCCATCAACACGTCGACACGCTCGCGCTGGAGCGGGGCCAGGGTCACGTCGTGCACGGTAGCCCTATCGGCAGCCCCGGCTACCGCGGTGACACATCTCGAGCGATTTCTTCACGGTGCGTCCATACCCGGTTCACGAGCACGGCAGACACGAGGATCATCAGCGGCTCGAACGGCAGCCGGTAGCGGTAGTTGCCGTAGTACATGAACCCGTACAGGAACAGGGCCGTGCAGAACGACGCGGCCAGGCAGCGCATCGTGCGGTCACGCCAGAACCGGCGCCCGAGCACCACCGACGCGGCGAGCGTGGTGGCGAGCAGGGTGAAGTAGAACGCGTCGGCGATCACGCCGATCCGTTCGACGTTGATGCGTGATACCGGTGGGGCCTCGCCTTCCGGTACGGCGTTGACCCAGTCGAAGGCGTACGAGTCGCCACGGTTGAGGTGGATCAGCTTGAGCGGGATCAGCTGCAGTTCGCGCAGTGGGTGGCTGAGCATGTAGTCGATCGCGTCCGAGCGCAGGGCCGCGGCCGACTCCAGCTCGCGTTCGGGAGCGGTCTGCGTGAAGCGGTCGAAGTACTCGTCCGGAGGGTAGGTCTGTCCGCCGGTGGCGCCCGGGTTGTGACCGCTCCAGAGCGTGTGGCTGGCGTTCGTGCCGGTGGGCACGAGCGCACCGACCCGGACCGCGTTACGGATCGTCCACGGGGCCAGGGCCAGGCACGCCACCAGCCCGATCACGGCCACGCGCCCGACGAGCGTGCGCCACGGCACGACCCGCCAGAAGTAGACGATCGGCAACAGGCCCCAGGTCATGGCTTCGCCGCGGACGTTCGCCGCGACACCGATCACGAGGCCGAGCGCCACCAGCCATGGCCACACCGGGCGGTCGGCGGCACGGCCGGGCGACAACGGGCCGTAGGCGAGCACGACGAACAAGAGCACGAACAGCATCGTGAACAGCGTCTCGGTGACGAGCACGTCGGTCCAGAGGATCGGCCCGGGCATGATCGCCAGCCAGCAGCCGGCGATGCACGCGGTGCGCCGGCCGAACAGGCGCTCGGCGAGCACGATCAGCAACACGACCGCGAACGCGCCGAACACCGCGTTGGCGAGCTCGCCGGCGAGTGGGCGCATGCCGAACACGAAGTACACGCCGGCCAGCACGACGCCGTAGCCGGGCGGCCATTGCGCCGACACGCCGCCGTAGATCGGGCGGAACCCGAGGCCCTGGTTGATCGACACGCCTTGGGCGTTGTAGATCGCGGCGTCGTTGAGCACGAACCCGCTGCGGTCGACCTGCAGGACCCAGGCGACGCGCAACACGAGCGCCAACGCGAACAGGACGGCGTGCGGGCCGAACCGCGCCGAGCACACACGCCGGGCCGCGGTGGCGGCAGCAGCCCGGGGCCGATCAAGCATCCGCAGAGTGTGCCGGATCGTCGGGACCTTCGGCGAGGATCCGCACGACCGCCGGCCCGTACTTGGCGAGCTTGGCGGGCCCGACGCCGCTCACCCGTGCCAGCTCGTCGAGGCTGCTCGGCGCGCGGCGCACGATCGCGACCAGGGTCTTGTCGTCGAACACGGTGTACGGCGGCTTGCCGTCGGCGACGCCGCGACGCCATTGCCGCAGCCGTTCGAACAATCGGCGTGCGTCGCCCTCGAGCTCGTCGGCCGGCTTGGTGCTCTTCGGGGCCTTGGCGGCCGCGATCGGGGCGGCCGGAGCGGGCTCGGGCCCGAGCTCGCCGGGCTCGGTGGTGAGCTCACCGACGAACGGGCTCGGCTGGGCGCCGCTGACCACGGCGACGTGCGTGCGACCACGCGTGATGGCCACGTGGAACAGGCGCCGCTCTTCCTCGCGGTCGGTGGCGAGGCGGTGCGGGAACTGGTCGAGGTCGGCGAGATGGATGACGACGTGGGGCCACTCCTGGCCCTTCACGCGGTGCACCGTGGCGAGCGTGACACCGTCGGACGAACGCGGGCGCTCGAGCGCGGCCCGCACGCGCGTCTCGAACGACACCGGTTCGGGGAACAGGTCGGCCAGCTGTCGGACCGCTTGCAGGTCGTCGTTCTGGGCGGCCGCGTTCTGCCCGGCCTTGTTGAGGTCGAGCTTGGCGACCGCCCCGGACAGGCCCACGCGGTCGAAGATCTCGGCGAGCAGCTCTGCCGTTGTGGCTCCGCTGCGGGCGAGCGCACGCAAGCGGTCGATGTCGGCCGCCAGCGACTCGACCCGCTCGGCGTCCTTCGGGTTGTTCAACCGGCCGGCCAGGCGAACGAGCGCCTCAGTGGAGCCCTGCTCGGCCACCCATTCGCGCAGCTTGGCGCTGAACCCGCGTGACGGACGCTTGGAGGCCTCGGTGAGGTCGGACCCGCGCAACGCGCTGCCCGTGGCGAGCTGCAGCCACGCGCACGCGGCGCGCACCGACGTCCGCCGCAGGAAGTCGCCGCCGATGCCGCCGGTGACGGGGATGCCGGCCGCGCCGAGGGCGACCTGCACGGGGGCCAGCAGCGAGTTGACCCGCGTCAGCACGGCGACGTCGGCCGCGGCTGCCCCCGTCGCCAGGGCCACCTGTACGGCGTGCACGGTCAGGCCGACCGGATCGTCGCCGGCCACCGCCACCCACCCGTCGGGTGCCGCGTCGGCAGCCGGCCGGATCAGCTTGGGAACCCGTCGGCGGTTGTGTCGCAACAGCCGGTCGGCGGCCGCCACGACACCGGCCGGGCAGCGATAGTTGACCTCGAGCGGGTGGTCGCCAGCGCCCGGGAAGTACTCGGCGAAGTCGATCAACCAGCGCGGGTCGGCACCGTTGTAGCCGTAGATCGTCTGGTCGTCGTCGCCAACCGCGAACACCGCCCCGCCGTTCCCGGCGAGCAGGCGGATCAGCAGGAGATGGGCCGGCGTGAGGTCCTGGAACTCGTCGACGAGCAGCACGCGGCACGCCCGCTGAGCGGCCGCCCGGGCGGCGTCGTCGCCGACCAGCAGTTCGATCGCCAGCACGATCTGCTCGTCGTAGTCGATCGCGCGGCGCCGGGCGAGCTCGGCCCGGAAGCGCGGAAACAACTCGGCGAACCCCTGCACGTCGCCACCGAACCGGGCTTCCACCTCGGCCGGGTCGACGAGCCCGAGCCGGGCGACCGACAAGGCGTCGAGCCACGGCGCGTACGGATCGACGTTGAGCTGCGCCTTGGTGGGTACGAGCCGGGCGAGCACGTTGCGGGCGACGTCGTCGTCGGTGGACCACACGGCCGCCTGCCCGGCGAACGGCGCCCGCCCGGAGATGATCGCCAGGGCGAGCGCGTTGAGCGTGCGCACCTGCAGGCCCGGGAGGTCGGCGGTGCGGGCGACGATCTCTTCCTGGGCGCGCTTGTTGTAGGCCACCACCGTGATCGAGGCGGTGGGCACGTTCCAGCGCCGCACGAGGTGACGGGCGCGTTCGGTGAGGACGCGGGTCTTGCCCGAGCCGGCTGGGGCCAGGACGCGTGCTGAGCCGCCGGGATGCGTCACCGCGGCGAGTTGGTCGGGTGCCAGATCGGCGGTGCTGGTGTTGTCGGGTGGAGCGACGAGCGCGGGGGCCGGCTCGTCGTTCGCCAAGAGGGCGGCGACGCCTTCGCCCCAGAACGGGGCGGCCGGCCCGAGTTCGTGCAGCGGCGGGACGGCGCGGCGCGGCGGTGTCGGGGCGGCCGGAC
>JAEZFY010000057.1 GCA_023417265.1 Actinomycetes bacterium
CAGTGTGGGCACCGTCGGGTACCGCGCCGTCGACGACGCCGACCTCGGCGTACAGCGCGAGCGCCAGACCGAGCACGTCGAATCCGGCGCCGAGGTTGGCCGACGTCGCCGGCACGCGCACGTGCACGGCGGGTCTCGCGACGCCACTCACGCGGCGACCGCAGCTTGCGACTCGGCGATCAGGCGGGCGAGCGCATGACTGGCCGCGCCCGAGTCGATCGCCGCGCTGGCGCGGGCCACCCCGTCGGCCAGGTCGAGGGCCAGGCCGGCCACCACCAGCCCGGCGGCGGCGTTGAGCACGACGATGTCGCGGTGCGGGCCGGGCTTGCCGCCGAGCACCTCGCGTACCACACCGGCGTTGTGTTCGGGGTCGCCCCCGACGAGGTCGTCGAGAGCGGCCCGGTCGATGCCGTGCACGGTGGCGTCGACGTCGAACCGGGTGACCTCACCGTCGCGCAGTTCGACGACATGGCTCGGCCCGAGCGTCGACAACTCGTCGAGCCCGGCGCCGTGCACCACCCAGGCGTGCGTGGCGCCGTGATAGCGCAGCGTGTCGACCATCCGCTCGGCGAACGCGGCGTTGGCGACGCCGATCACGTAGCGGCGCACGCGGCCGGGATTGGCCATCGGCCCGAGCAGGTTGAACACGGTCGGGATACCGATCTCGCGGCGGGGCGGGCCTGCGTGGCGGAACGCCGGATGGAACGCCGGGGCGAGACAGAAGGCGATGCCCGCCCGGTCGAGCACCCGGCGAGCTCCGGCCGGGCTCAGCTCGATCGCCACGCCGAGCGCTTCGAGCACGTCCGCCGTGCCGCACTTCGACGAGGCCCCGCGGTTGCCGTGCTTGAGCACGGTCGCCCCGGCGCCGGCGCACACGAGCGCGGCCATCGTCGACACGTTGACGGAGTGCGAGCGGTCGCCACCGGTGCCGACGATGTCGATCGCCGCGTCGCGCTGGGCCTCGGTCAGGGGCACCGCGGCGGCGAACTCGAGCACGCCCTCGAGGAGACCGCTCAACTCGTCGGCGCTCTCACCCTTGGCCCGCAACGCCACCAGGAACGCCACGATCTGGGCGACGGTGGCCTCGCCCGACAGGATCGTCTCCATCACGACCCGGGACTGCTCGGTGGTGAGGTGGTTGCGCTCGAGCAGGTGGGTCAAGAGCGCGGGCCAGCCGCCGTGATCATCGATCGTCGCCATCGCCGGCGATGCTACGTGGATTGCCCGCCACCGGACCGGGCCGGTACCGCCGCGGGAAACGAGGGCTCAGGCGGAACGGCGCCGCTGGCGCAGGATCCGGCGGCGCTCACGTTCCGTGGCCCCGCCCCACACCCCGACCTTCTCGCGGCGGGCCAGCGCGTACTCGAGACACGCCGCCTTGACACCGCACTCGGCGCACACCTCTTTGGCCACCTCGGCCTCGTCATCGGTCTCCGGGTAGAAGATGCTGGCGTCGAGCCCCCGGCACGCCCCCAACATCCGCCATTCCAACTCATGCGCTGACATCCGCGGGGAGATTAGGACGAGGTGGCAACAAATGGAAGAGGCAATATGTGAACGGCGCATGAGCAAGTTGTCCGGCCGCGAGGCCGGCTCCCAGCGACACTCCCACCACTATCGGCGGTGCCGCCGACGCCACCGGGCGAGCGCGTCGGTGGCCCGCCGGTGCCAGCCCAACTGCCCCGTGGCGCGGCGCATGGCGAGCGCCCGATCCGCCAGCTCGGGCACGTCGTAGCCGTACGGGCACGCCGTCACGCAGCGCCCGCAGCGCACGCAGGCATCCGTGATCAGATCCTGTTGGAACGCCATCAGGTCACCGGCCGAGCGTGCCACCGCGCCCCCGTCCTCGGCGTGGATCAGGTCGAACATCAGCGGGAACGCGTCGCAATAGCTGACGCACGCCCGGCAGCCGTCGCAGGCGTCGAACTGAACCGTCAGCGCCACACGCACGGTTGCCTCGTCGAGGCGTGCTCGGTCAGATCGCGGCATCGACTGTCATACTGCACGAGTGGCCAGTTCGCGGTGGGATTTCGACGCGCTCCGGGCCGGCGGCTCGGTCGCCCTGGTGTTCGCCGTGCCGTTCAGCCTCGCCGCCCGGGGGGCGGCCGAGTCGCGCGACGACTCCACCCTCGCGGCCTGGTTGACGGTCGGTGCCGTGATCGGGTTCGTGCTCGGCGCCGGCTGTGCGGCATGGGTGCAGCGCCGGGGTCTGCCGGTGAGTCACGGGCTCACCACCGCGCTCGTCACCTACACCGCAGCCCAGGCGGTGTTCATCGCCGTGCGGCTTGCGCGCGGCGACGACGTCAACTGGTTCGCGGCCCTGTTCAACCTGTCGGTCGTGGCCGGCGCCGGCCTCGTCGGGGGGATGCTCGGCGGACGGCTCGCCAACTCCGGTGCGCGGCCGAGTGAAATATGAGTGTTGCCGCGCACCTCTCCTAGACTGCGGGCCCATGACCCACCCCGCCCAGGCGGTTGCTCCCGACGCCGACGCGCAGTCGGCCACCGAGGCGATCGCCCTCGAACTCGCTGCGCGCGACCTGTACGACATGGCGCTCGGCGCCGGTGCCGACGACCCGCTGTGGGCGGCCCTGCGCGAGCAGCACGAGTCGTACGCCCAGCGCTTGGCCGGCATCGTCGGTCAGTCGGCGAGCGCAGCCGACACCGACCTGGTTGCCAGCCACGAAGCCGACTTCGCCACGAGCGACCCGTCGACGGTGGCGATCGAGCTCGAGAACACGTTGGCCGCCGGCCACACCACCCGGCTCGGTGAGGTCACCGGCGAGGCGCTCGCCGCCGCGCTCGCCTCGATCGTCACCGCCGAGTCCCGCCAAGCCACCGTGATCGCCCTGCTCAGCGGCGTCACCGATGCGGCGGCTCTGTACGAGAACCCGAGCAGCGAGGCCGACGCCTGATGTCCCAACCGATTGCCACCGCTCTCGACGCGCGTCTCGGCCGGCGAGCGCTGTTGCGCAACAGCCTGCTGGCGCTCGGTGCCGGCGCTGTGCTGGCCGCCTGCGGCGACCGTGAGGGCAGCACCGACCCGGGTCGCCTCGGTGTCGCCGCGCCGCGCCCGACGCTGCCCGAGGAAGGCGAGATCACCGACGCCACGTGGCTGCGCACCTTGCAGTCGCTCGAGCACACGATGCTCGCCGTGTACGCCGGGCTGGCCGAGCACGGCGGCCTGCCGGGTGACGCGGCCGCGCTCGCGCAACCGTTCACGGCGGCCCACGAGGCGGCCACCGAGACGCTCGCCGGGCTCGTCAGCGACGCCGGCGGCGCCGACTTTGCCTGCGCCAACCCGTTCTTCGACGAGCGCTACGTGACGCCCGTCATCGGAGCCCTCGCCGACAGCGACGACGCCGAACGCGACGCCACCCAGATCGCGTACTGGTTCGAAGAGTGGACGGCGCGGTCGTATCAGGCTGCCGCGGGCCGGGTCTGGGCCGATCCTGCGGTCCGCGTGGCGCTGATCGGGCTGGCCGCCGCGGCCAGCCGCCGTGCCGCCGGTCTGGCGTACGCCGTCAGCCCCGACACGCTGATCAGCCCGGCGCTCGCCGGCGACCCGGCCGAAACCGACACGTCGGGCTTCGCGGTGCTGTACGCGATCCCGTCGCGGTTCGGTCAGGTGGGCCCGATCGAGCTGCGCTACGGCGCCCCGAACGAAGACGGCGCGTACCGCACCGTGTCGCTGCAGACGCCGGCCGCCAACTCGCTGGCGTACGACAGCCTCACCTGCTGAACGAAGCGACGCAGACGGCACCCGCCGCCCGCCGCGGTCACACCTGGCTGGCGCGGAACGCTTCGACGAGGTTGTAGAGGAAGCTCGCCCCGAGCACGGCCCCGGCGATCAGCACCGCCCGGCTGACGAGGTCGGCGCCCGACCGCCACAGGAACACGGCGGCGATGCAGGCGACCCCGACGACCAACAGGAACCCGTTGTCGCTGGCGAAGGCGACGTCCCAGAGCTTGGTGGCCTGGACGTCGCCCGGAAACAGTGAATGGTCTTGGCCGGTGAACGTGTTCCATCCCAGCCAGCCGGCCCAGAAGGCCCCGACCGCCACCGGCACGAGCACGAACCGGTGGACTTTCAGGTTGAGCATCGCCACCACGGCGACCGTGGCGACCACCAGCGCGACACCGGTTTGGTAGCCGTTGTCGCCGAGGTTCTCGATCATCGTCTCGATCACGTCGGAAACCGTGCTCGGCTGACGCACCGCGGGGGCGGCGAGCGGCGGCACGCCACTTGCGTCGGGCATCGACGGCGGTGGCAGGGTCGGCGGCGCGGGAGGGGTTTGCAGCGGGCTCACGGGTTCACAGTTCGGCGGTGGGGCGACGGCGTCGCGGTCGAGTCGGTCAGACGCTGCAAGCTTGGCATCGCGCTTCGCTCAGATCGGCGATGCTCGCCGGGCCGGGCCCGTAGGCTGGCGGGTGACGGTGAGTGGGCCGGGTGGCCGCGGCGGGTTCCTTCGGGGAGCCGTCGAGGAAAGTCGGGACTCCACAGGGCAGAGTGCTGGCG
>JAEZFY010000079.1 GCA_023417265.1 Actinomycetes bacterium
GGCCTGCGCTCGGGCGACGCGGCCGTGTCGCTCGGCACGTCCGGAGTGGTGTCGGCCGTATCGGCTACGCCCACCCGCGATCCGGCCGGCTTCGTCGCCGGATTCGCCAGCGCGACCGGCAGCTACCTGCCGCTCGTGTGCACGCTCAACGCCACCAAGGTCACCGACACGGTGGCGCGCTGGCTCGGCGTCGACGCGCCCGGCTTGGCGGAGCTCGCCCTGCGCGGCGTCGCCGCGGCGGGCGACGCCCCGGTCCTGGTCCCCTACTTCGACGGGGAGCGGACCCCCAACCTCCCGGACGCCACCGGTACGTGGCACGGGCTCACCAACAGCACGACGCGTGAGCAGCTCGCCCTGGCCGCCCACGACGGAGTCCTGTGCGGGTTGCTCGACGGGCTCGACCATCTGCGCACGTGTGGGGCGACCGTGGCCGGCCGCCTCTACCTGGTCGGCGGCGGCGGCCGATCGGCTGCCTACCGGCAGCGCCTGGCCGACCTCTCGGCGAGCCCGGTCGTGGTCCCCGAGGTCGCCGAAGCGGTGGCCACCGGGGCCGCCGTCCAAGCGGCGATGGTGCTCGGCGAAGCCGTCGACGCCTGGCGCCTCGGCGAGGGCCACACGATCGACCCCGCCACCGACGGCACCCGCACCCGCGCCCGCTACCGCGCCGCCCGCTGACCCCTACTCCGCTGTCACCGGCTGACGCGAGCGACGCGAGGTCTGCGACGGCGCGCGGCCTGAATCACTCCTCGGTGAAGGTGAGGGTGAGTTCGAGGGGGAGGGTGGCGCCCGGTGCGAGGGCGTGCAGGGCGTACGGCTCGTGGTTGACGAGCCGACGGATGCCGGCGGCGGCGTGGGTCTGCAGCTCGACTGCGATCGCATCGTCGATGTCGGGCGGCTTGGCGGCGACGGCCACCACGCGCAGGTCGTCGGCGCGCATCGCCAGGCCGATGCCGAGGTCCGGCCAGGCGACTCGCACCACCGGTTCGGTGAGATCGACCCACGACGCGTCGACCCCGTCGGCGAGCGGTGCCGGCTGTTGCAGGTCGAGCGGCGGGGCGACCGGGCCGGGGAGCGGCGGGGCGGCAAGCGTGTTGTCGGCGAACACCGAACCCGACGGCACGACGACGGTGCTCGGGACCCGGAACCAAGGGTGGAAACCGATCCCGGCCGGCATCGGCGCCGTCGAGGTGTTGGTGAGTGCGTACGCGATCGTCAGGGTCGGACCGTCGACCGAGAACGACACCGTGGCCGTGTAGGTCCACGGCCAACCGCTTCCCGCCTCGCCTCCCACACAGCGGAACGTGCCGTCACCCACCGTCTCCCACGGCGTGGCGGCGTGCAGCCCGTGGATCGCCGTGCCGTCCGGGAAGTTGGCGGGCACGGTCAGGGTTCGGTCGAGCACCTCGTACGGCCCGGGTTCGATCCGGTTGCACCACGGGAGCATGTGGTAGCCGCCGTAGAAGAACGGGTCGCGCCGGTGGGCCTCGGGGGTCGGCGGCGTGCGCGTCAGCGCGTGGCCGAACGCCGTGATCGAGTGCACACGCGCACCGAACTCGGGCAGGACGACCACGTCGAGTTGGTCGGACGAGAGCGTCACCGGTGTCATGTCATCTCCAGAATCCGGGGACCGGGGCGGATGCGCCGGCGCCGTACTCGGCGAGGCGGGCGCGGTCGGCGTCGTCGAAGAGGTCGATCACGTCGCTGACCACGCCGGGTCCGCAGGCCCGGATCGCCGTGTCGCCCTCGCTCGAGCGCTTGGGCAGGCGGGTGGTCAACACGACGAACGGTGCGTCGCCGCGGGCCGTGCGCACGGCGGCTGCCCGGCCGAGCAGGCGCCACACCACGTCGACGCGCGCCATGCCACCGCGGTAGGTGGTGTTCGGCCCGGCCACGTCGAACCACCATTCGGCGCCGGTGGCGTCGGTGGCAACCAGGGCGATCTTGACGCCGGTGTTGCGGACGCGTTGCTTGCGGCCGGTGACCGTGAACCCGGCGTCGAGCAGGGCCCGCTCGGCGAGTTCGCTCGCGGCGGCGCCGACACCGGCCGGATCGGGTGGGCGGTCGGCGGCCGCGGCGAGCGTCTCGGCCACCCGGCCGCGGGCGATCTCGACGTAGTTGGGGTCGAGGTCGTAACCGACGTAGCGGCGCCCGAGCTGGGCGGCGGCGACAAGCGTCGAGCCGCTCCCCATGAACGGGTCGAGCACGAGGTCGTCGGCGTAGGTGTACAGGCGGATCAGCTGCTCGGGCAGCTCGACGGGGAACGGCGCCGGATGGCCGACCCGGCGGGCGCTCTCGGGTGGGATCGACCACACGTCGAGCGTCAGCGCCATGAAGTCGTCGACCCCGAGGGTGCTCGCGTGCGGCAACCCGGCCGCGGCTCGCTTGGCGGCCGGGCGGGCCCGGTCGCAGCGGCCTTTGCTGGCGATCACGATTCGTTCGGTGACGTCGCGCAGCACCGGATTGGCGGCACTGCGGAACGAACCCCACGCGCACGATCCGCTCGCGCCCTCGCCCTTCTGCCACACCACTTCGCCGCGCAGCAGCAGCCCGAGCTCGTCCTGGAGGATGCGGATCACGTCGGCCGCGAGGCTGCGGTACGGCTTGCGGCCGAGGTTGGCGACGTTGACGGCGATCCGCCCGCCCGGCTCGAGCACGCGCACGCACTCGGCGAACACGTCGCGCAGCATGCCGAGGTACTCGAGGTACGAGGCGGGGACGCCTTCGCGCTCGAGCTCCTCCTCGTACTGCTTGCCGGCGAAGTAGGGCGGTGATGTGACCACCAGCGCCACCGACCCGTCGGCGACGGCGTCCATCCGGCGAGCGTCGCCGTGGACGAACGGTTCGGCGACCGGCTGCGGGGCGGTCACGGTGTCGTCGGTGCTCAGCTCGGGCGAGCGGAAGCGGGCGTAGAAGGGGGCCGCGTCGTGACTCTCGCGGGTGCTCGCCCCGAAGTTCGACGTGGTGGTCCGGCGGCGCGCAGTCATCCCAGCTCCGGGCCGAGGTTACAAGGCCCCCGCACGCCGGTCGAACATGCGCGCGATCGCGGGGGACGGCACTCGCCGGGGAAACGCTGTGACACCGCTCGGGCATGCTCGTGAGCATGTGCACACCGCCACCGGTAGGCTCGTCCGGTCATATCACCCTGCCCCCAACCCCGGGGGCCGTTCAGTCCGAAGGGAGCACACACGCATGCAGCGTGCGTACGAACTCATGGTGATCATCGACGGCGACGTCGAAGATCCCAAGGCCCAGGCCTGGGTCAAGACCATCACCGAAGCGATCACCACCGCCGGTGGATCGGTCCACGGCAAGCCCGATTGGTGGGGGAAGCGCCCGTTCGCCTACCCGATCAACAAGAAGGAAGCCGGGTACTACCTCGTCGTCGAATGCGTCGCCGATGGCGGCGCCCTCGACGAGCTCGAGCGTCAGCTCCGTCTCGCGGACGCGATCGTTCGCCACAAGCTGATCCGACTGCCCGACGCCGAGGCGGCTCGCCGCGGTATCGCGGTCGCGGCCGCCTGAGCGGCCTCACGAAAGGGAGCCACGCATGGCCACCAACTCCGTCACCCTGATCGGGAACCTCACCCGCGATCCTGAGCTGCGCTACACCACCGGTGGGCGTGGCGTCGCCAGCTTCGGCCTCGCCGTCAACCGGCGCTACCAGCAGAACAACGAGTGGGTCGAGCAGACCTCGTTCTTCAACGTCGTCTGCTGGGGCGATCTCGGCGAGAACGTTGCCGCCACCCTCACCAAGGGCGCGCGGACGATCGTCACCGGTCGGCTCGAGCAGCGCAGCTACGAAACCCCGCAGGGCGAGAAGCGCTCCGTGGTCGAAGTGATCGCCGACGAGGTCGGCCCGAGCTTGCGCTGGGCCCAAGCCCAGATCGAGCGCACCGAGCGTTCGGGCGACGGCGATGGCGGCGGCTTCTCCAGCGGTGGTGGCGGCGGTGCCCCGGCTCGCCAGCCCGACCCGATCTACGGCGACGAAGAGCCGTTCTGACGGCTGCGTCCGCGCGTTCGAACCAGATCTGACACAGAAGTAAAGAGGAACACCTGATGGCCAAGGCCAAGTCCAGCCCGTCGAAGGGCCGCGGGAAGCCAGAGAACCCGCGCAAGTACAAGAAGAAGACGAGCCAGCTCGTCATCGACAAGGTCGAGTACGTCGACTACAAGGACGTCGACCTGCTCAGTCGCTTCATGAGCGACCGCGCCAAGATCCGCAACATGCGCGTCAGCGGCAACGACCGCCAGCAGCAACTCGAGATCGCCAAGGCGATCAAGATCGCTCGCGAGATGGCGCTCCTGCCGTACGCCCGCCGGGTCGCTTCGGCCGGGCGCACGCGTCCGCCCCGCGACGGCGACCGCTCGTCGCGCCCGCGCGACACCGATGCGGCCGACACCGGCGTCGACGAGGCCGCCGGCGACGACGTGACCACCGATGTCGACGTCGACGGTGAGGAGGCCTGACATGAAGGTGATCCTCCGTACCGATCTCGAAGGCCTCGGCAAGCGCGGCGACATCGTCGAGGTGGCCGACGGCCACGCGCGCAACTTCCTCCTGCCCAAGGGCAAGGCGCTCAAGGCCACCGATGGGGCGGTCGAGCAGGCGGCGCGGATGCGTCGCTCGCGCGACCTGCGCGACGCCAGCGACCGCGACGCGGCAACCACGATCGCCTCGACGCTCGTGCCCAAGATCATCTCGGTCACGGCCAAGGCCGGCGCCGAGGGCAAGCTGTTCGGCTCGGTCACCACGGCCGACATCGCCGAGGCCGTCAAGGAGCAGACCTCGATCGAGCTCGATCGCAAGTCGATCCACCTCGAGGAGGCGATCAAGACGCTCGGCGAGCACGCCGCCACGGTGTCGCTGCACGCCACCGTGTCGTTCCCGCTACGGATCGAAGTCGTCGCTGCGAGCTGACGTCTCCGGCCGGCCATCGACCGGCTGACTAACCGCTGCTCCGGCGGGCGGGCTTTGGCTCGCCCGCCGGTTGCCGTTTTCCGGGACCGGCGAGCGACGCCCGCGTCAGCCGTGCGGGGTCGAGATCCCGAACTCGGCGAGCCGGGTGGCCACGTCGCGGCGTGAGGACACACCAAGCTTGCGCAACACCGCCGAGACGTGTGTGCTGGCGGTGCGCACGGCGACGTACAACTCGGCGGCGATCTCCTGATCGGTGCGCCGGGCGGCAACCAGCCGGGCGACCTCGGCTTCGCGGGCGGTGAGCCCGAGCCGCAGCAACGGTTCCTCGGTGGCCCCCGCGACCTCGGTGCGCCGCGCGCCAGCGCGGGCGTTCGTGTAGGCGGCCAGTTCGCCGAGCAGCGCCGACGTGTGCGCCAACCATTCCTCGGCCTCGGGCGGATCGGGGGTCCAACCCCGGTCGCCGAGGACGCGTTCCCAATGGGCCACCTCGGCCGCGGCAGGTGTGCCCGTGGCGAGCCGCCCGGCCCGGGCCGCGGCGAACACCCTGCCGGCGAGGGGGTCGTCACCGAGCTCGGTGGCGAGCGCCCCGATCCGACCGAGCAGCTCGGACGTCTCGATCGGACGGACCACGTCGACGGCGATCCGCAGCCCGCTCGTGAACAGCCGCAGCGCGTCGCCGATCGCCCCCTCGCGGTCGGCGATCCGGCCCCGGTGGTGGGCGATGACCGCCGGATAGTGGGCGATGCCGCCCTCGGTGGCGGTGCGTTCGGCCTCGGCGAGGTGCGCTTCGGCCTCCTCGACCAAACCGGCGGCGATCTCGCAGTCGGCGAGGTTGAGCAGCGTCACCAGCGAGTTCTGCACGTCGCCGAGTTCGAGCGACTCGCGGTAGACGTCGCGCAGGGTCGCAATCGCGGTGTCGAGATCGCCGAGCGCGAACAGCACGGTCGCCATGTTCTGGGCGACGAGCGCGGCGGCATAACGGTCGCCGAGCCGGCTGACGAGTTCGTGCGCGCTGCGGTAGTGCGTGAGCGCCTCATCGAGCCGGCCAGCACGGTTGGCGACCGCACCGAGCCCGTTGAGCGCCGCGGCCTGAACCCGGGTCTTGCCGAGCTGCCGGCTCGAGTCGAGGGCGAGCTGATGCAGCTCGGCGGCGCGGGCGAGGTTGCCGAGCTCGCGCTCGACGAAGCCGAGCCCGTTCCATGCCGGGGCGAGCTCCTCGGCGAGGCCGAGACGTTCGTAGATCTCGATCGCGGCGACGATCAGTTCACGCGCCCGGGGGAGATCACCGGTGACCTCGGCGAGATCGCTCGTCACGACGAACGCGGTGGCCGTCGCCGCGGTGGGTTCGGGATCGTCGGCGAGGGCCGCCTCCAGCCAGGTGCGTCCGGAACGGGCCAACCCGCGGTACCACCAGTACCTCCACAGGGCGACACCGATCGAGAGCACGCGCTCGACCGCCCCGGCGGCCAGTGAGCGTTCGACGGCGGCGACGACGTTGGCGCGCTCGGCGTCGAGGGCAGTGACCGCTTCGGCTTGCTCGGCACCTTCGATCAGTCCGGGACCCCAGCGTTCGGCGAGCTCGCGGACCCATTCGGCGTGGGTTTCGTAGGTGGGGGCGAGTTCGTCGAGCTCGCCGAGCTCCTTGAGGGCGAATTCGCGCATCGACTCGAGCAGGTCGAAGCGGGCCGTTCCCGCCCGGGGCGGCACCGCGCGCACGAGGTGCTCGCCGACCAGCCGCTCGATGGTGTCGAGCATGGCGAGCGTCGAGCACCCGGCGACCGCTGCCGCGGCATCGAGCGTGAAGCCGTCGGTGAACACACCCAGGCTGCGGAAGCGGGCCTGATCGGTGGCGTCGAGCAGCTGGTACGACCAGTCGATCGTGGCCCACAGACGACGGTGCCGGTCGGCGCGGTCCGAGGTGTCGACCTTGAGCACTTCGAATCGATGGGCGAGCAGGTCGAGCAGCTGGCCGGGTGGGAGGAGATGCAGCCGGGCGGCGGCCAGCTCGAGCGCCAGCGGGAGGCCGTCGAGGCGCCGGCACAGCTCGGCCACGGCGGCCGAGTTGTCGCGGGTGATCGTGAACGAGGCGTTGCGCCGCCGGGCGGCGTTGACGAGGATCGTCGCCGCTTCGTTGTCCGCCAGCTCGCGCACGCCCGCGGTCGCTGCCGGCACCGGGAACGGTTCGATCGCGACGAGTCGTTCGGCGGTGATCCCGATCGGCCGCCGCGAGGTGGCCAGCACGGTCAGCTCGGGGCACGCCGCGAGCAGTGCCGCGAGCGGTGCTGCGAGGGCCTCGACCTGTTCGCAGTTGTCGAGCACGAGCAGGGTGGGGGCCTCACCGAGGCCGTGTTGGATGGTGTTGAGCGTGGCGTCCGGGTCGGTGGCGTCCCAGCCGGCCCGGTGGGCGATCGCCGTCGCGACACCGGCGAACGAGGTGGCCACGGCGACCGGCGTGAACAGCACGGACCCGTCGAAGTCGGCCCGCAACGCCCGGGCGACCGACGCGGCGAGCGTCGTCTTGCCGACCCCCCCGGGACCCACCAGCGTCACCAGCCGTACGCCGGGCTCGCGGAGCGTGTCGCTGACGAGGTCGAACTCGGTGCTCCGACCCACCACGGTGGTGGGCAGATCGGGGAGCGTGGGCGGGAAACGCGACGGCCGGCCGGTCGGAACGGAGCGCAGCGCGGGGGCCGCTTCGCCACTCACGGCGCGACCTGCAACGTTCGCGCTCGGTGCGGCCCCACGACGCCCGGAGCTTAGCGCTCGAGGCGCGCCGAGGCGGCCGTGCGCAGCAACACGCACGGCCGCCTCCGCCCCTGGCTGAGGGGGCTCAGCCGACCCAGCCGGTGACGTCGATGACAACGTCGCTGGCGGCCTTGGTGAACACGCACACGGTCCCGTTCGCCGAGAGCTGGGTCATCGCGTTGTTGGCGCGGACGACACCGGCGGTGCTGTGGTTGACGTTGCTGGTCTGCGGGCGCGTGCCGCACGGGTAGAGCGTCACGAAGCCGGCACCGGCGGGGTTGACGACGGTGACGTTGAAGAACGCCGCACCGGCATCGGCGGGGACGTTGCCGCGCCCGGCGACCTGGATCTCGACGACGCCGCCGGCGGCGAGACGGCCGGTGCCGTTGTGCTTGCCGTCGACGGTCGCTTGCCCGGCGCGGGTGTCGGCGAGGCGGGCGGGTACCACGGGGGCGAGTTCGGCAGTGCCTGCTGGCACGTACCCGGCGACGTCGACGAGGAGCTGACTCGTGGCCTTGGTGTAGGCGCACAGCGATCCGGTGCCGCTCAGGTTGACGAGCGCCCCGTTGGGCACGATGTCGCCGGGCCCGTAGTTGAGGGTGCTCGTGCCGGGGCGCTCCCCGCACGGGTAGAGGGTGACGAACCCGGGCCCGTCAGGGCTCACGGCGGTGACGTTGACGAGGGCGGCCACGGCGCCAGCAGGCACCTGGCCGCGGCCGGTGATCTGGACCTCGGTGTGGCTGCCACCGGCGACCGCGCCGGCCCCCGCGGCGGCACCGTCGAACGTCGCCGCACCGGGGCGGGTGTCGAGGTACCGGGCGGGTGTGACGCCGACCAGCTTCGAGCTGGCGGGCACGAATCCGTTGACGTCGAGCACGAAGTCGGCGCCGGCCTTGGTGAACACGCACACTCGACCGTTGGCGTCGAGCGGCACGACGGCGTTGTTGGCGGCGACTGCCCCGGGCGTGTAGTTCAGGTGCGATGCCGTCGGCGGGGTCGGGGTGCACGGGTACAACGTGGCGAAGCCCGGCCCGTCCGGCCCCACGACGGTGAGGTTGGCGACGACGCCGGCGGCGTCGGCCGGCACCTGGCCGCGGCCAGCGATCTGGAGGGTGTAGCTCGTGCCGCCCGCCAGCCGGCCGGTGTTGACGGCCTCGTTGTCGAACGTCGTCTCCGGCCGGGTGTCCCAGAAGCGGGCCGGGTTGACCGGCACGATCACGGCGCCCGCGGGCACCGGCTTGGGATCGGGGTTGCCGGGGTTGCCCGGGTTGCCGGGGTTGCCCGGGTTGCCCGGGTCGGCGGGGCCGTGGTTGGGGTCGTAACCGAAGTGGCCCCAGAAGAGGTCCTTCACGCCGCCGTCGATGACCTTGGTGACCGACGTGAACGTGCACGCCTCGGCGTCGAGCCCGTTGACCACGTACGCCGACATCTCGTCGAAGTCCTTGCCGGCCGCGAACGCGAGCGCGTCGCCGCTGGGGGAGAACGACACGCCGTCGACGTAGCCGCTCTGCAGCTTGTCGCCGATCAGTTCGGGCATGCCGAGCGTGCACAGCTTCTGGGGCTGCGCCGGCGGGGCGGCATCGACCGCGTACAACGCGATCGCGGCCCAGTAGTCCGACCAGTCGGGCACGAACGCGGTCGCGTCGACCGCCAGCAGCGACCCGTCGGCGGTGGTGCCGACGCTGCCGTCGTACTGCCGCGACAGCTCGGTGTCCTCGAACCAGGGCTTCGTCGAGCCACCGACCTGGTAGTACGACAAGCCGCCGTCGACGACGACGTAGTCGGACGAGCCGAGCCACGCAGCACCGTTCTCGTTGATCATGTTGCCGAGGCTCGTGGCCGTTCCGGTGGCCGTCACGTCGCGGACGTTGCAGATCTGGCTGATCCCGCCGCCGTTGCAGTTGCTCCAGATCGACTGGCTGATCAGGCGGGCGCCGTCGCGACGGACCTCGCTGTCGGAGATCCCCCCGTACAGCTGGCCCTGGCCCGGATTGGGCACCTTCCACGAATCGAGGATCGTCCCGTTCTGGGAGAGCGACCACATCGTGTCGTCGTCGGTGTGCACGTCGTCGCTGGCGACGTAGATCGCCCCGTCGTTGGCCATGCTGACCGACGCCAGCGGGCTGCCGGTGGCGACGAGGTGCCGTGCGCCACCGTCCGGTCGGACGGCGACGAGCTGGTCGTCGCCGCTCGTGCCACCGTCCTGGATGGCGACCAGCGTGCCGGCGGGGCCGGCGGCCTGGACCCGCCCGGTGGCGGGTCCGCACATGGTCAGCCCACCGGCGGGCACGGCGACCGCGGTGATCGCCAGGACGCGGCGCAGCCCCGCCGGACGGCGGGCTGCACGCTGGGTGTTGAATCGGTTCGGTCGGCGCAGATTGCCGACGCTCGAGGCACGGATCACGGGGTTGCTCCCTGTCGTTGGGGGTCGTTGCTGTCACCGCCAACCATGCGGAAATCCGCCGCCCGAGTCGTCCGGAGGAACTACGCGATCTGCCGCCCCGGCGACTACGTAGTCGCCTACGTACGACCCGGAGGCACCCCCGCCACCGGTTCCGGAGCGGTCCCGGGCCGGTTGTGACACCCCTCCGCGAGGATTGTCCACATGCGTCCACAGCACGGCCCACAACTTGTGGGCGGGCAATCCACATGGTTGTTGCCCTAGTGCTCCACAGGCCCGTTCAGGCAAGGTGAGAGCCCCATGGCCGGCGACGCCCACTTTCCCTTCGACTCCGGCGCGCCCGCAGACCGGTCGGCCCGGCGCGCCTCGGGCAGCGACGGCCCAGCCCGTGGCGGGCGCGGCCGTGTGCCGCCCCACAACATCGACGCCGAGGAGTCGGTGCTCGGGGCGCTGTTGCTCTCACGCGATGCGATCAACTCGGTCGGCGAGCTCGGCCTCACGCCAGGCGACTTCTACAAGCCCGCCCACCGGCACATCTTCGACGCCGTGCGTGCGCTGTACGGGGCCGGCTCACCGGTCGACGTGGTCACCGTCGCCGACGAGCTGCGCCGTCACGGCCTGCTCGACGAGATCGGCGGAGCGGCCACCCTGCACGACCTCCAGAACGCCACCCCGGCGATCTCGTCGGCCGGGCACTACGGCAAGATCGTCCAGGACACGGCGATCTTGCGCCAGCTGATCTTCGCCGCCGGCGACATCGCCGAACTCGCCTACAGCGAACCCGACGACGTCGCCAAGGCGCTCGACGAAGCCGAGTCGAAGGTGTTCCGGGTCGGCGACCAGCGTTCCGCCGACACGATCCGCATGCTCGACCAGTTGCTCCCGGAGGTGCTCGACAACCTCCAGTCGATCTACGACCGCAAGAGCAAGATCACCGGCACGCCCACCGGCTACACCGATCTCGACGAGCTGCTCAGCGGCCTCCAACCGAACGCCCTCTACATCGTCGGTGCGAGGCCCGCGATGGGCAAGACTGCCTTCGGGTTGGGAATGGCGGTACATGCGGCGCAGCACTCGGGCAAGCCGACGCTCGTGTTCTCGCTCGAGATGGCACACCAGGAGCTCACCCAGCGCGTGCTCGCCAGCGAGGCCCGGGTCGACTCGACGAAGATCCGCACCGGCGACCTCAGTGAAGCCGAGTGGCGCAAGATCGGCACGGCGATCGGCCGGCTCGAAGTGCCCTTGTTCCTCGACGACAACCCGCGCGTCTCGGTGATGGAGATCCGCGCCAAGGCGCGCCGCCTCAAGGCCCAGTACGGCGGCCTGGCGGCGATCGTCATCGACTACATCCAGTTGATGGGCGGCTCCGGCAACTCCGAGAACCGCCAGCTCGAAGTGTCCGAGATCAGCCGCAACCTGAAGATCCTCGCCCGCGAGCTCGAGGTCCCGATCGTCGCCCTCAGCCAGCTCAGCCGAAACCTCGAGTCGCGGGCCGACAAGCGCCCGATGCTCAGCGACCTGCGCGAGTCGGGCAGCCTCGAGCAGGACGCCGACGTGGTGATGTTCCTGTACCGCGACGAGGTGTACCACCCCGACTCGCCCGACAAGGGCTCGGCCGAGGTGATCGTCGCCAAGCACCGTGCCGGCCCGATCGGTACGAAGCGGCTGGTGTTCCTCGGCCAGTACACCCGCTTCGACAACGCCGCCCGGGTCTGACGCGCGGCGGCTTACGCCTGGCGTTTGTTGCGGCGGGCGACCACGGCCCCACCTGCAGCTGCCACGAGCAGGCCGGCCAGGACCGCCAGCACGACGCCGGTGTTCCCGCCGGAGGCGTCGCCGCTGACCGCTGGCGTGCTGGCCGGTGCGGTGGTGGGGGCGGGCGTGGGAACGGTGGGCGCGACGGTCGCCGCGGCGGTGCTCGGTGGCACGGCCGGTGGCGGCGCGGTGGTCGGTTGCAGCGTCGGAGGAGCGACGGTCGTCGCCGGGACCGTGGGCGCGGCGCTGATGGTGGTCGCTGCGTCGAGCGTGGCGTCCGGGTCGGTGGCGGTGATGCTGAGCTGCCATGGGCCCGGTGCGGGGAACGTGATCGTCGCGGTATAGCGGCCGGGGTCGCCGGTCGGCTGGAACGTGTGCGGGCCGAGCGCGGCGCCGTCCGCCCCGACCGCGGTGGCGGTCACGGTGGCGCCGTTGGCGGGGTCGCCGTCGTTGGCGAAGATCAGCTCGACCTCGTAGGTGACGGCGAGCGGGCCGGCCGGTGTCTCGCTGACGATTCGCAGCGCACCGTCGTCGGAATGGGCGGCTGCCGGCCCGCTCGCCAAGCCCACGCACAGCGCGGCGAGCAGCAGGGTGAGGCGGCGGGCGAGTTGCATGGGGGTCGGCGGGCGGCGCGCGGCGTCAGCTGGTTTCGAGCAGTTGCGCCTTGAGTTCGCGCTTCAGGAACTTGCCGTTGGCGTTCTGCGGGAGCGGGTCGCTGCGGAACCACACGGTGCTCGGCACCTTGTAGGCGGCGATCCGCTCGGCGAGGAACTCGCTCAGCTCGTTCTGGCTGAGTGAGCTGCCGGGACGCAGCACGATCGCCGCCGCGACGGTCTCGCCGAGGCGGTCGTCGGGCACGCCGAACACCGCCGCTTCGGCGATCGCCGGGTGCTCGTAGATCGCCGCCTCGACTTCCGAGCAGTAGACGTTCTCGCCGCCGCGCAACACCATGTCCTTGGCGCGGTCGACGAGGAACACGAAACCGTCCTCGTCGATCCGGGCGATGTCACCGGTGCGGAACCAGCCGTCGCGGATCGCGTCGGCGGTGGCCTCGGGCCGGTTGAGGTAGCCCTTGATCACCACCGCCCCGCGCACGCACAGCTCGCCGAGCACGTCGGGCCCGACCGGCAGGTCGTTGCCGGCTTCGTCGATCAGCTTGGCGTCGAGCACCGGCACGACGCGCCCGCACGAGGCCGGCTTGGCCGTGTACACCGACGCCGAGCTGGCCGTGATGATCCCGTGCGTCTCGGTGAGGCCGTAGCCGGTGGACGGTGCGCCGTGCTTGAGGGCCTTGTCGATCTTGTCGACGAGGTCGGGCTGCAACGCTGCGCCACCACCCCCGAGACCCTTCAGCGACGACGTGTCGCGGGTCTGCCAGTCGGGGTGCTGGAGCATCTCGCGGCTCATCGTCGGCACACCCGAGAAGTTGGTGACGCGCTCGCGCTCGATCAGCTCGATCGCCCGGGCGGCGTCCCACTTGTACATCAGCACGACGGTGCCACCGACGAGGGTCGCCGGGTGGAGCACGCAGTTGCAGGCGGTGACGTGGAACAGCGGGGTCGGGGCCATGAACACCGACGGCAGCTCGGCGCCCGGCGGCTTGGGCGTGATCGCTCCGGCGGCGGCCGCCTTGGCCTCGGCCGTGGCGGCGACCAGCGACATGAACACGATGTCGTACATGTTGTGGGTCGAGCCACGGTGCGTGAGCTGGGCACCCTTCGGGAAGCCGGTGGTGCCCGACGTGTAGAAGATCGTGGCGTCGTCGTCGGGGTCGATCTCAGCCGCCGGCAGCCCCTCCGGCCCGGCGGTCGGGTCGTCGAGCACGGCAGCCACGATCGCGTCCCAGCGGGTGGCCCCGTCGGGGAGCGCACCGTCGCTGCGCACCGACACGATGTGCAGGTCGGGATTGTCGGCGCGCACGTCGTCGAGCACCTGCACGGCGCGCTCGATCCGCTCGACGTCGGCGATCAGCACCTTCGGCCGCGAGTCCTGCAGGCCGTAGGCCATCTCCTTCGGCGTCCACCAGGCGTTCATCCCCACCAGCGCGGCGCCGAGCGACACGGTCGCCCAGTAGCTGACGACCCACTCCGGATAGTTGCGCATCGCCACGGCCACCCGGTCGCCGGCACCGACGCCGTGCTCGTCGCGCAGCCAGTGCGCGAGGCAGCGCACGCGCGCCCCGATCTCGGCGAACGAGTAGCGCTCGTCCTCGTAGACGAGGTACGTCTTGTCGCCGTGCAGTTGGGCCAGCTCCCACACCGCCCGCATCGTCGGCGGGGCGGCGGGGAACACCCTGATCGGGACGCCGCGCACCTCGATCGTCTCGGTGGCGAAACCCGATCCGGGCGCCGACAGCTCGTTCCAGGCCGCGTCGAAATGCTCCAGCACCACGACAGTGTGCCTGGGATCGGTCAGCGCGACCGAACCCGAGCCCGAGCCGCTTGACTGGTGGCCGATGTTCCTCGGCGACGACCTCTTGCAGTACCTGCTGCTGGCGCTCGGTGGCGCGCTGTTCGTCGGCAACGTCGCCGCCTTGGTGCGCCCACCGCAGCGCACAGCTGCGGCCGACGGCGAGCTCACCCGCGCTCCGGTGGTGCGCAGCGTGATCTACGCCGGGCTCGGCCTCGTGGCCGCGGTGTGGGCGCTGGCGACGTTGATCGCCGGCTGAATCAGCCCTGCGCGCTCACCGAGTAGGCGACCATCTGCCCGCCCGACGCCGAGTCGGCGGCGACGGCCAACGACAGGCTCTGGCCGTTGCCCTCGTACACGTAGAAATGGCCGTCCGGGGTCTCGGTCTTGCTGACCTGGGTGTAGCCGCCGGCCGTCACACCGGCCGCGGCCGCGGCGGCGACGTCGCCGAGCGAGCCCGGGACGATCAGGTTGAGCATCACCATGCCACCGGCGGTGGCCGGGTCGCCGAACACGGTCGAGCCGGCGACCGTGGCGTTGCCGGGCAGCTCGATCGCGGCGGGGAACTCGGCGGGCACGTCGCCGCTCGTGGTGATCGTCGCGTCGCCGTCATCGCCGCTGATCGTCATCGTGTCGCCGTCCTGCTCGACCAGCACCGAGCCGTTGCCGTCGGTGACGGTCATGTCGCCGTCCGGGCCACCCTGCACGTTGACGACGTTGCCGTCGGCGTCGACGATCACGGCATTGCCGTCCTCGTCCACCGTCATCGTGCCCTCGTCGGTCTCGAACTTGATCGAGTCGCCGTCGAGGTCGACGTTGCAGTTGGTGCCCTCGTCCTCGCAGGCGTTCTCGATCGCGTTCTCGGCGATCGACTGGCCGATCTTCTCGGCGCTGCAGGCCGCACCGGCGCTGCCGAGGGCGAGCACCAGCAGGGCTGCTCGCAGTTGCTTGGTGGTGTGCGTCTTCACGTCCGTACTCCGCTACATCGTCGGTTGGGGGGCGGTCAGCATCGCGCACGCCGCGGCGACCGTTCTCGGAATATCGACCGGCACCCGTTCGCACGGCTCCCGTCCGAGACCGTGCTTCCTACACTGGCCCGATGGCCAGCCCGCTCGCGCTGACGTTCCGGACGTCGGCCACCCAGCTCGGCCAGCTACCCGACTCGCCGGCCGAGATCGCCTTCGTCGGGCGCTCGAACGTCGGCAAGTCGTCGTTGATCAACGCCCTGGCGAACCGGCGCCAGCTCGCCCGGGTGTCGAACACGCCTGGCCGCACGCAGCTGATCAACCTGTTCACACTCCCGAGCGGGGCGACGGTGGTCGATCTGCCCGGCTACGGCTACGCCAAGGCCCCCGGGGCGGTGCGCGCCGGCTGGCAGCAGATGATCGAGGGCTACCTGCTCGGACGCGAGCCGCTGGCGATGGTGTTCGTGCTCGTCGACGGCGAGATCGGACCGACCCCGCTCGACGTCCAGATGCTCGACTGGTTGCGCGACAACGACGTGCCGCACACCGTCGTCGCCACCAAGTGGGACAAGGTCAAGTCGTCCCGGCGCGACACACGCCGCCGCGAGCTCGCCGAGCGGTGCCGGCTCGAACCGGGCGACATCGTGTACGTGTCGTCGTCGAAGAACGTCAACCTCGATCGCTTGCGCGGCCTGATCGATCTGCACCTCGCCGTCTGACCTGCCCCGGTGCCACGTGCGATGCGATGTGCGCGGTGTGACGCCGGGAGCCCTGGTTCACGTACGCAGGTAGGCGACCGCGTCGGGGAGCACGGCGCGAATTGCCTTGTACTCGAGCACGTCGGCGGGCATCGACTCGATCGCCGCGGCGAGCTGGGCGCCGTGCTCGGTGCCGGCGACGTCCGCCAGGCGCGTGAGGTAGGTGTGGATCGTGAACAGGACGCAGCGCGTGGCGGGAAAGCGCCGCAGCGTCTCCCGCTCGACCCGCAACCACCAGTGCTCAGGGCCGACCGGTGGGCCGGGGTCGGATCGCCCGGCGGGCTGGAACAGTTCGTCGCTGTCGATCAGGCCGTACCCGAGCCGCCAATACGACTTGTCGGGTTGCAGGCGCTCCATCACACGTTCGATCGGTGCTTCGAGCTGTTCGTTGAGCTGGGCGACCGGGGCGTGGATCTCGGCCATCGTCCGCCCGAGCTTGGAGGGCAGGTCCCAGCGATTCGGGAAGCACACGCTGCCACCCCCGCACACCAGCCTCCCGTCGCGCTCGACGAGCAGCACAAGATCTTCCTGGAGCAACCGTCCGGCGGCATCGAGCGGGTGCCGGCCGCCGGGGTCGGCGGTCACGCCCGCGAAGCGTTCGGGGTCGCGGGCGTGCAGGTGGGCGACGACCGCGTCGAGCACCTCCTGGCCTTCGGGTTCGGTGCCGGCGAGGAACTGCAGCGTGACCTCGGGATGTTCGTCGGCGTAGCGTTGTTTGAGGGCGACCTCGTGGTCGTACCGGTCGGTGACCTGGAGCCAGTCGGCGAGGTCGAGCGGGCGTAGGCCGAGCCGCCAACGGAACGGGGTCGGCGCTGCGTCGAGGTACGGCTGATACGGCGGCGGTGTCGGTGAGATGCGCGCGCCCACCGCGCCGATGCTAACGACGCCGCGTCACCACGTGCTGCGCCGCCCGCCGCCGCCGCCACGCCCGACGCCGCGGCTGCCGCGGCTGCCGCGGCGGTACGACGAACCGCCTCCGGATCGGCGCCCCGAACCGCTGGCGAGGGCCTTGAAGTATCTCGGCCACGGATTGTCGTACGGCTCACGACGCGGTCGCCGGTCGACGTCGAGTTCGGCGAATGCCCGGCCGAGTCCGGACAGGTCGGGCGCGGCGCCGGTGACGTCGACCGCCGGCGTCACACCGGAGGCGGCGACCGCCCGCGCCCACGCGTCAGACGCCCCGAGGGCGACGGCCCACGCGCTGTACTCGCGCAGGCGGCCCTGCTCCCAGGCGGCTTCCACGTGGCGCCCTTCGCTGTGGTTCAAGAAGCGGACGAACGACAGGGTTCGCAGGGCCACCGCCGAGCCGGCCGCCGAGCGCGCCGGCCAGGCCCGCCGCGAGGGGGCGAGGTAGGCCCACCCGGCGGCAACGACCGTCGCCGCCAGGGCGACCGCCGGCGGCGAGAGCAGCACGACCGGGAGCCGCAGCAGGGCGCCGATCAAGGTGAACAGCCGCGTCTGCAGGAGCAGCAGCCCTGCCAGCAGGGCATGGGCGGCCACGATCGACAGCCAGTACGGGTTGATCCGGATCGTCGGGCGCGGTTCGTCGACGCCGGGTGCGTGGCGGCGCCACCAGCCCGAGCCGGCGGCGTACTCCGCCTGCAAGCGCATCACCGACGACCACGTATCGGCGACCCGGGCGTCGGCCACGCCGCTCAGCGTCACCTCGTCGCGATCGCCGAACAGGCGCTCGACGATCCGTTGCTCGCGGGCGCTCTCGGCGGTGAGCTGCGGGCCGCGGGCGAGCCGCACGGAGCCCGGCCCGCTGGTGACCACGGTGAGCGCTCCGGCAGCGATCAGATCGGAGAACCAGGCGATCACCGACTCGCTGTCGATCGTTTCGTTGACGGCGAGCACGCCCTGCCACGCGCGCAGTCCGGCGGGTGGCGCGAACTCGGTCGTCACCAGATCTTCGAGCTCGGCGTCGGGCACCCGATAGGTCTCGCCGGACGGCGTCGGCGCAGCCGCCGCGTCAGCGTCGGCGAAGGCGGCTTCGGTCGGCCCGCCCTTGCGGACCGTGTTGATGCCGTACCAGCGGGCGAACAGCCGCAACACCAGGAGTGGGGCGATCGCCGCCGCCCCGAGCACGGCGCCCATCAGCCGCGGGAACCGATCGGGTCGCGGCGGCACGTCGGGTAGCGGCACGTCGAGCGCGTCGGCGGGGGTGGCCCCGTCACCGGAGATCGTGACCCCTTCACCGGCGGGGACGTCGGTCAGCACGGTGCGGTACGCGCCGCCGTCCCAGGTCAACTCGCACCCGCCGTGGGTGTACTCGCGACCGACGTCGCAGAACGTCGCGTCGAACCGCAGCCCGGTGACCACCACCTCCACCCGCGCCGTGTCGAGCGGATTCGTGGAGGCGAGTACGTCGAGCGCCAGCGAGTCGGTGCCGGCCAACGCATCCGGCAGCGTGTACTCGACGACGTAGCGGTGTTGCCCCGAGAACGTCTCGGCGACGCTGCCGACGCGGATGTCGTGGACGTCGCGGCCGGCGTCGACGCGCACGTCGGTGTTGGCGCTCGGCGACGTGACCCGCACGGCGCTGGGTACGCCGAGATCGGTCGGGATCTCGAGCCGCAGGCCGCGGCGCTGATGGCGTCCGAAGTCGACGTCCCACACCTCGCGCACGCGCACCCCCTCGGCACCGGTCGGGCGCACCGTCACCTGAACGGCGTCGAACCGCTCGCCCCGCAACGGGTGCAAGCGCCCGGCCCCTGCCAGGCCCGTGGCCCCGGCCGACACGGCGAGCACGAAGACGATCAGCCAGGCCCGGTTGGTGCGCCACCACCGCCGCGCCGTGCGCCGTCCCCCCCGCCGTCCACGGCTTCGCCACCATTCGACCTGCCACCCTCCCGTCAACCGACCTGTCAACTTGCTGCCAACCCGCCACGCCGCCGCCGTCTGCCGGCGCTGGGTCATGTTGGCACAGTCCTCGCGCCGCGCCGTCCGCGCCTGTGACACCGTCTCGGTACCCTGCCAAGGATGTCCCGCGAGCGTGCCCCCCACGTCGCGCAGGGCACGTGGCGGGCCGGTGCGCTGCACGTGTGGGGCTGGAACGGCGAGAGCCCGGCGAGCGCGGCGTGGCTGTACGCCGGGTTCGGCCACAGCCGCTGGGACACGCTCGGCGGGTGGCACGACTCGCCGGTCTCCTACGGCGAACTGTCGCGCTTCTCGCTCGAACTTCCCGACGGTTCGCAGCGTCCCGTGCCGTCCGTCCGGCTCGACCCGTTCGGGGCCGCGGTGTGGCTCTCCGACACCCCCGCGGGCGACGATCTGTCGCCGTCGTTGGCGTGGTTCGCCGCGCTGACCCGTTTGGCGGTGTCGCTCGTCCAAGCCGGGCAGGTCACCCCGGTCGTGCGTGACGAAGGCCCGTTCACGGTCGCCCGCTGGCAGCCGGTGCTGACCGCCGAGCAGACCGAGGCGCTCCGGCACGCGGCGGCGATCGCCCCGGCCGTGTGCCGCAACGGAACCGATGCTTCCACCGAGTCGATCGCGGCGGCGCTCGTCGACGGGTTTGCCCGGGCGGTTCTGCAGAGCGCCGGGTGGAAGCCCGAGCTGGGCCGCCAGCGGGCCGTCGAGGTCCAGGCCGTGCGGGCCGTGTACGCGGCGCTCGCCAAGCCCGATCCGGTGATCCGCTCCGGCACCGACGAGTTCCACCTCGCGGTCGCCGAGCTCGAGGCCTCCCTGGCGCGGCACGCTCGGCGGCTCGCTGGCGAGCCCGTGGTCGTGGGCCGGGTGCGCCTCACGTTGCCGGACGACCCGCTCGACCCGTGGCTGGTCGAGCTCGAGCTGGTCGACGACGCCGACCCCGGCCGCTGGTGCCGAGCCGAGGACGTGTGGACGCGTGGGCCGCGTGCGCTCGACCTGGCCGGCGGCCACGCCGAACACCTCGGGGTGCTCGAACGCGCCGTCGGCGAACTCGCCGAAGCGGTCGCTCCCACCGTCGCCTGCCTCGCCGAGCTCGCCCACGAGCACGAACCCGCCGGCGTCGAACTCGACCTCGAAGAGGCCGCCGACTTCATCGACATCGCCCCGGCCGAGCTCGCCAAGCTCGGCATCGAGTTGATCGGGCCCGAGCACCTCGTCCGCGCCAACGTGCGCGTGCGCGGCACGGCCCGCGAGGCGCCGAGCGACGACCGCAAGCAGCGCTTCGGCAAGGAGGCGTTGGTCGAGTGGACCGCGATCATCGACGACACCCCCATCAGCGAAGCCGACCTCGCCCGCGCCGAAGCGGCCGGCACGTCGTTGCTGCGCACGGGTCACCGCTGGGTGCGGATCGACCCGGCCGGCTTGCGCCGGGCGCGCCAGCTGCTCGACGAACACATCGCCCAGCGCAGCCGGATCGGCGCCGTCGAAGTGCTCCAACTCGCGGCCGGAGGCGGCGACGCCGAGCTGCTCACCGACGAGTTCGACGACCCGTTGCAGCCACCCGATGACGACGCCCCGTTCGGCGAGCGGATCACGGCCGGCGCCGAGGGCTGGATCAAGGCGCTGCTCGCCGGGCTGCCCGACGAGCGCCTCGACGAAGCCAAGGAGAGTCCCGACTTCCAGGGCGAACTGCGCCACTACCAGCGGCGCGGGCTGGCGTGGATGCAGTTCCTCGCCGAGGTCGGGCTGGGCGGCTGCCTCGCCGACGACATGGGCCTCGGCAAGACGGCCACCACCTTGGCGCACCTGCTCGAACGACCGGGCCCGCACCTCGTGGTGTGCCCGCTCAGCGTCGTCCACAACTGGGAGGCCGAGGCCCACCGCTTCGCCCCGTCGCTGCGCACGCTGGTGCATCACGGCGCCGGGCGGGTCACCAACCAGGAGGGCGTGCTCGAGGGGTTCGGCCTGCACGCCGCCGACCTCGTCATCACCACCTACGGCCTCCTGCCCCGCGACGTCGACGCACTGGCCGCCGTCGAGTGGACCACCGTCGTGCTCGACGAGGCACAGATGGTGAAGAACGCCTCCACCAAGGCCGCTCGGGCGGTGCGGCGCCTGCCGGCCGCACAGAAGCTGGCACTCACCGGCACGCCCGTCGAGAACCGGCTGAGCGAGCTGTGGGCGATCCTCGACGCCGTCAACCCGGGCCTGCTCGGCAACGCCACCCGTTTCCGCGAGGAGTACGCCTCGGCGATCGAGCGCCACCAGGACCCCGACGCGGCGGCGCGCCTGCGGGCGCTCACGGCACCGTTCGTGCTGCGCCGCACCAAGGCCGACCGACGCCTGCTGCCCGACCTCCCCGACAAGATCGAACAGATCGCGTTCGCCCAGCTCACCCGCGAACAGGCCGCGCTGTACCAACAGGTCGTCGACCAGCTGCTGGTCGACGCCAAGGATCTCGAGGGGATGGCCCGCCGGGGCCGGGTGTTGGCCGCCTTGACGCGCCTCAAGCAGATCTGCAATCACCCCGCCCATGCCCTCAAGGACGGTTCGCGGCTCGCCGGCAGGTCGGGCAAGCTGAACCGCTTCGACGAGCTCGTCAGCGACCTGATCGACAGCGGCCTCGACGAGCGCGGTGCCGAGCGTGCGCTCGTGTTCACCCAGTTCCGCGAGATGGGCGAGCTCTTGCAGGTCCACCTCCACGACCGCTTCGGGTTGACGGTGCCGTTCCTGCACGGCGGCACCAGCCGCACCGGTCGCGATCGGATGGTCGCCGACTTCCAGGCCGGCTACGGCAGCCCGATCCTGCTCGTATCGCTCAAGGCCGGGGGCACCGGCCTCAATCTCACGGCGGCGAGCCAGGTCATCCACTACGACCGGTGGTGGAACCCGGCTGTCGAAGACCAAGCCACCGACCGGGCGTGGCGGCTCGGTCAGCAGCGCACCGTCAACGTCCACAAGCTCGTGTGCCAGGGCACGGTCGAAGAGCGGATCGGGCAAGTGATCGACGAGAAGCGGGCGCTCGCCGACGCGGTGATCGGCACCGGCGAGAACTGGATCTCCGAACTGGCCACTGACGAACTGGCGCGGCTCGTGCGCCTCGACACGAGCAGCACGGGATGAGGCGGGGGCGATGAGCAAGCCACGCAAACCGTTCGGGAACCCGCCCGGGCGCCTGGCGGCGACGATGATCAAGGTGCTCGCGGCCGAGCTGTGCGACGCCGGTCGGCTGACCCGCGGCAAGCAGCTCTGGGCCGAAAGCGCGGTGATCGACATCGTCGTCGGCCACGGCACGGTCACGGCGGAGGTGCAAGGCGGGCGGCGCCACCCGTACGTCGTCACGATCGACACCGATCCCGGCGCCGGCATGCCGAAGAAGGCCGATCTGTGGGCCCAGTGCACGTGTCCCGATTCGGCCGAGCTCGGCGCCCGGGCGTGCAAGCACGCCGTCGCCGCGCTGTTCGCGCTCTCCGACGAGGTTGCCGTGCAACCCGATCTGCTCGAGCGGTGGCGCGGCGGACGCCGGCGGCCCCCCGCACCGGCCGACCCGGCCGAGCCGCTCGCCGACCCCGAGCTGCGGCCCGACAACGTGCGCCCGCTGCGGCTCGTGCGCGACACCGACGCCGGAGGCCGGGTCGCCCCGTCAGGGTCGCCAACTCCCGCCCCTGCGCCGCCGCGCGACCCGAGCATCGACCAGATCGCGGCGATGCTCCAGGCCGGTTCGACGGCCCCACCGACGTTCCCCGAGCCGGCCGCGCGCGACCATCCACTGCCGCCCGGGCGGCTGTGGGCGACGGCCCTGCACAGTGCGCTCGACGAGCTGAAACGCCTGCGTTGGGACTGACACCCCCGCGTGACACACCTACACTCGTGAGGTGCGCGGTGACGTCACCTCGGTTGTCCAGTCGCTGATCAACAACATCGACGCGGTCGTGCGCGGCAAGCGCGATCAGGTTCGCCAGGCCGTGTGCTGCCTGTTGGTCGAGGGGCACCTCCTCCTCGACGACGTGCCGGGTACCGGCAAGACCACGCTCGCCAAGGCGATCGCCGAGTCGGTCGACGGTTCCTGGAAGCGCGTCCAATTCACGCCCGACCTGCTGCCGAGCGACATCACCGGGGTGATGGTCTTCGACCAGCCCACGGGTTCGTTCCGTTTCCGCGAGGGGCCGGTGTTCACCAACGTGTTGATCGGGGACGAGATCAACCGGGGCAGCCCGAAGACGCAATCGGCATTGCTCGAGGTGATGGAGGAGCGCCAGGTCACCGTCGACGGGGTCGCCCGGCCGGTCCCGCGACCGTTCTTCGTGATCGCCACCCAGAACCCGCGCGACTTCCAAGGCACCTTCCCGTTGCCCGACGTGCAGCTCGACCGGTTCGCGATGCGGATCACGCTCGGCTACACCGACCACGACACCGAGACCCGCATCCTCAACGAGCACACCCGCCGCCGCGACGACCTCGCGGTCACGCCCGTGGTCGACGCGGTCACCCTCGAGAAGGTGATCGACGCCGTCGACGAGGTCGAGGCCAGCCCTGGCATCACCGATTACATCGTTCGGGTGGCGGCGGCGACGCGCAGCAACACCGACCTCCGGCTCGGCTTGTCGACGCGCGGCACGATCACGCTGATGCGGGTCGCCAAGGCCTGGGCGGCCACCGCCGAGCGCGACTTCGTGTCGCCCGACGACGTGCAAGACGTCGCTCCGGCGGTGTGCGCGCATCGCATCGCGCTGACGCCGGAAGCGTCGCTGCGCGGCGAACGGACCGAGCGGGTGATCGAGAACGTGCTCGACTCGGTGCCGGTGCCGCGCACCCGGGCGGGATGAACCGGGGCTCGGCGAGGCACACCCGATGCTGACCCGCTCCGGGTTCGGTGCGACCGCGTTCGCCGTGGCGCTCGCCGCAGCCGGCTGGTGGTGGCACTACGAAGAGTTGCTCGTGCTTGCCGTCGGCACCGCAGTCGCGGTCGGCGTGGCCGTGCTGTCGGCGCGCACACCCAATCAGCTGACCGTCACCCGGTTCGTGCCCGATCCGCGCGTCGCCCGCGGCGACCCGATCAAGGTCGAGTACCGCGTCGCCAACCGTCACCGTCGGCGGCTGCCGTCGGCGACCATCATCGATCGCTCCACACCGGAAGCGGACCCCACCGCACCCCCCGAGATCGTGCGCGTTGACGTGCCGTCGGTCGAGCGCTTCCAACGCGTCGACGTCGCCGGGCGAATCGCCACCCGCCGCCGCGGCCTGTTCACGGTCGGGCCGTGGGCGATCGAGCGTGTCGATCCGCTCGGGCTCGCCGTCGGCCGTTCGAGCACCGGCGTGACGAGCACGATCATCGTCCACCCGCGCGTGTACCCACTCGGCGGGCCGTACGGCGACATGCACAGCGTGCAAGAGGAAGCCCACGTGCGGCGCGCCAAGTCCGACCCGCTGAGCGGGTTCGTGTCGCTGCGCGAGTACGTCGACGGCGACGACCCGCGGCTGATCCACTGGCCGACGTCGGCGCGGGTGGGCACGCTGATGTTGCGCGAGCACATCGAGCTGCGCCGCCCCGAGTTCACGGTGGTCCTCGACACCTGCGACGTCACCGGCGTGGCCGCCGACGCCGACGACTTCGCCGCCGACTTCGAGGAGATGGTCGACGTGACGGCCTCGATCGCGGTGCACGCGATCCGGTCGAGCGTCGAGGTGCGCCTCCGTACGACGAGCCGCGACTTCCCGGGTGGGCATCTACCGCTCGAACACGAGACCCAGGTGCTCGATCTGCTGACGCCGGTCGCGGCGACTCAGCCCGACCAGACGGCCTCGCTCGCGAGCACGCTGTTCGGGCAAGCCGCGGTGCAGCGCCACGGGGCGATGGTCGTGGTGGTCACCGGGCCGCACGGCCCGTCGCAAGCGCTCGGATCGGGCGTCGCCGCGCGCGTCATCCGCATCGGTGCGACCGCCACTGCGGCGCCGGGCGTCGAACTCGCTGCCACCGACGCTGCCGAGTTCGCCCGGCGGTGGGTGCCGTGGGAGTGAGCACCGCGGAGATGTCGCCGTGGCGGTGATCCGCCGCCCATGGC